>NZ_JBSRUB010000026.1:0-302507 GCF_055129545.1 Acidiluteibacter sp.
CGTGATTTGATCTCGAGGATTTCCTTTAATGTATTCCATACCTAAAGATAACCAATATCAAACCTTTAACCATAAAGTTTAAGAATTGTAATCAACAAACGATTGTGAGTTTTGAGACAGTCTGACGGCATCGTATATGAAAAGCAGTGCGGGAAAAAGCAACTATCATTCGGTTAAGCACAAGCCTATTTTTTAAATTTTACTTATTATTTTTCTTTTCTCAATAAGCCAAATTTAAAAATTTAGCGACGTTGAAAAAGTGCACAATTCTTAATTTTTGCAAGGACTTTCGCTATTTTTATATACAATGTCAACGACTGTTATTTTTCTTTTTTTTTAGGTTAAACATGTCTAAAGACATTTTCATTAGTTTGGTAATTGTAAGTTTATTGATCTATTGCTTTATAGGATTCATTCAAATGGTTGACAAGCCGAATTTCCATATTTCAAGAATATCGTCATGCATTATTGTCGACATTTTATTGACGGCTCCATTTATATTGGAAACTTCTCCAGAAACAACTCCTATCACTCTTTTATTTTGCCCATTGTTTGACATAGTAATTACCGGCCCTCCGCTTTGCCCAGCTGAATAATCTATATTATAACCGCTAATCACATCATTTCTGCCTCCCCAACCCTTAGCTCGATGCGTGTACATTTGATTACCTATAATATCATTTCTAACCCTCCCAGGGTATCCTGTTACTTCAAGAGGCTGTGTACCCATTGTCCCAAACATAGAATGAACCAATTCCTTAGAGCCATATACAGGCAATGGGCATAATTTCCCTATAAGCCCGCTAACTTTAATTACAGCCCAATCAAAAACAAAGAAGTAACTGTTAAAATCTATGTAGCGTTTAGAAACAAGAATTTTTTCTGCTTTATACCTACCTATTGGCAAACTATTACCATCTCTTTGAGGCTCAAACCAAACGTCCAAGTGAGGCTTATCAACCTTTGTATCCCACACAACATGTCCGGCTGTCAATACTTTATCATTGCCAATATAAAACCCTGTGCCAATACCACTTCTTCCATCTGGAAATCTAAAGGTTATTCTACCAACTGATGAATAAGGTGCGGTTTGTAATGCTGAGCCAGTGACCCTAACTCTATCGTCTCGTCCAAAAACGTATTTAATTGCTTCTTCTAATTTGGAGTCATTATAATCAGATTGATTTAGCAGTTTATCAATCTCTGATTCTTTATCTGGAAATTCAATGAATTTTGCAGATGCCTTGTCAATTCTACAATCACTTTTTAAAGGTTCCAACCTATATGCATCGGGAAAGTTACCTATAGGATATAAAACACTGTCAATGCTCTCTGGTTTTACATCTTTGATCTCATTATCATTGATGTAATTATGTTGAATGTATTCCTTTTTAATCATAATATTTTTGATTATTCTATTTGTTAATTGTCGCTAACAACTGTACAAGTGCTATTGTACATATTTCGCTTAAAGCTTCAATTGTTTAAATTTAAGTTAACTAAATGAAATTTAGTCATTTAAACGTTTCTAAGTGTTTCCTCCTCGGCAGACACGTAAAAACAGATAAATGTTCACCATCAATTCATCAAATCATTTTTTCCAATTCGAAGATAAACCAAAAAAATCAATAAATAGAGTAGGAGTGTTTAAAAATTAGAACGTTGTGGCTTTTATTATAACGTCGCCAATTCTGCTTGCAGCTTTTTGGTCAAGCTCGCCACGATCAGGTTATATGAATCCGTTACCCATTCTTGTATTTGAGTAATGGGAATCGAACCATCCAATTGCACGGTGTTCCAATGCACTTTGCTCATGTGGTAACCAGGTTGAACGGCATCGTATTGAGCACGCAGTTCTATGGCCTTTTCAGGATCGCATTTCACATTTATAGTAGAGAAGTTTTCAATGTTCGTCAGGCAAAACATTTTGTTCATCACTTTAAACACCAATACTTTGTCGTCAAACGGCATGGACTCGGTAACGCCTTTAAAGCTCATGCAAAAATCTCTAAACTCTTCAATGTTCATGGCTTACTTTTTTAATTTGTTTTTCACTAACTTTTTAAGCTTGTTGAAGATGTCTTGCTTTTTTGGTTTTGCTTGTCCATCGTGCGTGATCTGATTGGCAAAATTGTGATTCAGTTGGTGGAAATAATCTGCTGTAGCAGTATCACTAAAGGTTTTGTTGACAAACTGCTTGTAATTGATGCCCAGCATCCCATTCACCGAAACGGTGTAGTAAGCACTTCTAATTTCAGGCCGTTTGTTTTGGTTCACTTCACCTTTTCCATTTTCTGCAAAGTAGTCGATTTGATAAATGGCAGGATTCAGTTTTTTCAGTCTTTTGGTGGCTTTTCGCTCATTTCTCCACGGGTGCTCTTTTTTGTGGAGCTGCTGTATCAAGAAACTCTTTTTCCAAATCGTAATCTGATGTGACATCAAAAAACCAGATTGTTCATTGTCCAACAGACCCAACGACAGCCCCTGAAATTCAACTCCTGTAGGGTTGGTTTGATAAACTTCAGAACTGTGTAGCTTCAAGCAATCAATTTTATTGTCAAGTGCATATTGAATCACTTCATTGATAAACACACCATCCACCGATTTGGTAAACCACATGTCTTCTTGCAGATACAGGATGTATTCTTCATCTACCTTTTCTTCCAACATTATTTTAAGTCGATCTGCCCAAGCGCCTTTACCTGATTTTATATTGGTAAATCCCTTAACATTAGCCGTCTTTTCTTCCGTAGCGAAATAATTAGTAGTCGAAATGGAGAAATCCCAATGTTGATGAAAGAAGTATTCAAATCCTTGGTAAAGGATCTCATACCGGTCACAGGCATGCACAATTAGAGCGACTTTATTGGTGTTTTGTTGCATCAAAATGGAATTGGTTGGATTCGATTCAAATATATCAAATCAAATAGAAAAATACTTGTTTTTTATACTTCCATTGTGATATCAAAACCTTACTATTAAAGAGAAACTAATCCCCTCTTCAATAGTAAGGTTCATGTAAATTATTTTATGGTAGGGACATCACTTACAATTTTCCAATTATTGCTTTTATCTTTTACAAAAATCATCAAGGAAATGAAAGTTGATTTTTCACCAACCATGGTCACTTTAGCCGAAGCGTTATTCCCGTTTACAATTAAATGATCTAAGCTTACTTTGCGTTTATCTCCGCCAAATTCTTTTGACTCTATTTTTTCTAGATAACTTTTTTTGTCCATAGTAAAGATTTTGTCACTTCCAAAAAGCTGATTCATTACAATTCTATAGTGTTCATCCAAATAGTTATTTAGTAGATTAGTATTGTATTGATCACCTGCTTTCGCAAAATTTTCTACTAATTGTTGGATTGATTTCATTTCATCTGATTGAGCTTTGCAGCTGAATAGACTTAGAAATAATACAACTAGACTTACTGATTTTAAATTTTTCATTGGTTTAAAGTATTTATAATTAATGATTAAAGAATTACATTTAATGAGGTTCGCATAATTGAATGATGTTGAAAATCATCCTCTTGACTGTATGCGACAAGAAGAACATATTTATTTCCTGAATTTAAATTCTTGGCATATTTATTTTGTGCCTTATGGGGAAGTCTAAAAGTCAATGAAGTATGTTTATTTGTTTGAGTTCCATTTACTTTTTCTACTGATGATTTTACATTTAGCTGATCAAATGATTTGTAGTTGCCCGAACTAATTGTATAGTGTTCAACAACTACCGCCTTTTCAAGGATTACGTTTCCCATCAATAGGTATGAATTGGTTGTTTCGACTTGATCATTGAATCCAATAGTAACCCATCCATTTGTGGGTGCTGACATCGTAAATGTGATGGAATCATTATCATGGGTCCAACTTACTTTCATTCCATTTTTTTCAATTTCCTTTTAGCCCATTTTGTCAGCTAGTGTTGGTTTTAAAATAGTTGAGCTTAAAATGATTAATAGAATTAGATTTTTCATTGTTATATTTTTTTTGCTGTTATTTCGATTTCAATTTTTAGTTTTTCTCTTGCCAGTCTTTCTATTCCAATTAATGTGGTAGCGGGTCTATACTCTTCTAAATAGTATTTTTTCATTTCGTCTGCTATGATACCTAACTTTGATTCATCTAAATCAACTACATAAAAACGAATGTGTAATACGTTTTGAAAGTCACTTTGACTGTTAGTTAAAAATTTTTCTAAATTGTCAAAAGTTTGTATTACTTGAGATTTGAAATCTTCACCTGTTAATTGATAGTTGGTATCCCATCCTACCATACCTGAGGCAAAAATGAGATTGTCAGTTAGCACTGCTTGTGAAAACCCAAACGGGTAGGTACTATAAACCTCATTGGAAACCATCATTTGGGGTTGTGCTTCAATTAATGTGGGGATACTACTTAGGATGATTAATATGTATTTTATAGTTGTCATAATCAAATATTGATATATCAATTTAAAAAGTAAAAAAAGTCAACTTAAATTGTTCTGAATTTTTTTAAGAATAGTGGTTAAAGAATTGAGCTCTGATACCGTAAGGCCTTCAATGCTTTGATGTCTATGCTCGTTAATGACTGGAAGGTATTTAGCTATAAACTCCTTTCCTTTTTGCGTTAATTCTAGATTATATTGTCTTCGATTATTCTCTATTTTAGCCCGTGTGATTAATTCTTTTTTCTCAAGTAAGTCTAAAGTTCTTGTAATGGAGGCAGGATCTCTCAATGATTTTTTAGCCAATTCTTTTTGCGATAGCAAGGTCGATTCTTCAATTATTTTTAATAGAATCCATTGTTCAACAGTAATTCCAAGTTGTAATCTATCAAATTCCTTTTGGGAATATATTTTAGATATTTTACTTGTTTTTTCAATTTGAAATAAGATTACTTCTTCTATTGTTTTCATCGCGCTGCAAATGTATATAAATAACAATTGATATATCAACTGTTTTGAAATTATTTTTATTTTGGAAGTATTTATTTTTTTAAATTAATGATTTATAGAGCGCTACAAATAATAAATCCACCACCTAAAATGGCAAAAGGTGAAATCAATCTGAAATAAATAGGCTTCAGAATTTCGGCACTTTTCAGTGAAAAAGAGTGGTGCCATCTGCGAGGAATGCAAAACAATAGGAGAGAGGTACTAGTCATGATCCAACCAAATACCTCGAAGAATAATGGGATTTTAGAAATGGGAGCCGCAATAATTAATGCAATGGCAGGAATCAATCGTAGCGTAATTTCAGTATAATTGATAAAATTGGTACTGCCAGCTTTCTGCAAGGTTGCTCTCGCTCTTTTTGGATTCAATAACATGAGAAACCCCATTGAAATAATGAAAAAACCAAAAAGCAGTACGATGTATTTGGCAACAATCATATCTTACTCTTTGGTTTCATTGGTATTCTGTATTTTTTCATAAAGCACAGCGCTCTATTCTCTCTCTTCTCACAGCGCAATGGTCTCACTTCTATCTTCTAGTCTCTAAATTTACCACAAAGACACAAAGTTCACAGAGGTTTCGCAAAGTAGATTCAATAATTAATTGACTCATTGATTGATTGACTGATTCATTTATTTAAAAATAACCACAAAGACACAAAGTTCACAGAGTTTTTCAAAGTGGATTCAATAATTTAAGTCTAACCTCTCACAGCGCAGCGGTCTAACTTCTATCTTCTAACCTCTAACAGCGCAGCGAAAATTTAATCCTCTCTTCTCCGTCTAGGCTGATTGCCATCTCGATTGGAAGACTGTTGCTTTGGTCTATTATTGCCACCTCTAAACGGTTTCTTAGGACCTCTGTTTCTATTTTGTGGCGGTCTTTTTTCTTCTTTTTCAATCACTTTACCATCGTCTGGAAACGGATGATCTTCGATCACAGGAACTGTTTGTTTGATCAGTTTCTGAATGTCTCTTAAGAAAGGCCTTTCTTCACCGTCGCAAAAACTAATCGCCACACCGCTTGCTTTCGCACGACCAGTACGGCCAATTCGGTGAACATACGTTTCTGGAACATTTGGCAAGTCATAGTTCACTACCAATTCTAATTCGTCGATGTCAATACCACGAGCAGCAATATCAGTAGCGACTAGCACTTTGGTACTTCCTTCTTTAAAATTCGTCAGTGCTTTCACACGAGCCGTTTGTGATTTATTCCCGTGAATGGCTTCAGCAGTAATGTCGTCCATCGCCAGTTGCTTTACAATCTTATTGGCGCCATGCTTGGTTCTAGAAAATACCAAAACAGATTTCGCATCTTTCTGATTGATCAAATGAACCAACAATTTCACTTTATTGCCTTTGCTTACAAAGTAAACGCCTTGCTCTACTTTTTCAGCAGTCGCTTGTTCTGGCTTCACGGTTACTTTTTCTGGGTTACCCAATATTTTATTCGACAATTCTACGATAGCGGGTGCCATAGTAGCAGAGAAAAATAACGATTGTCTTTTGGTAGGCAATTTGGCCAAAATCTTCTTGATGTCATGGATAAAACCCATGTCCAACATTTGATCGGCTTCATCCAATACAAAGTATTCGATGCCATTAAGGTTAATGAATCCTTGGTTCATTAAATCCAATAAACGACCAGGTGTTGCCACCAAAATATCGATGCCTTGGCTCAGAGCGGTGGTTTGTTTTCCTTGTTTTACGCCACCAAAAATTACAGTGCTTCTTAGTCCGGTATGTTTTCCGTAACTCACAATGCTTTCGCCAATTTGCAAAGCCAATTCCCTAGTAGGAGTAATGATTAACGCTTTAATTGGTCGTGTTCTGTTTTGATTGCCTTTTTCTTGAAAAAGGTGCTGCAATATAGGGATAGTAAAAGCGGCAGTTTTTCCTGTTCCGGTTTGTGCGCAACCTAATAAATCTCTTTTTTGGAGCAGTTTTGGAATTGATTGTTCTTGTATTGGAGTAGGATGTGTATATCCTTCGGCGTCTAAAGCCTTTAGAATGGGTTCGATAACCCCTAATTCTTTGAATGTCATATATGTTTATTAAGCCGCAAAGGTAAGTGGATTGTTTGGAATAATACTTTGTTGCGATTTTGAACTTTTTAGATACCACTTTTACATCAGAAACAACTAAATTAATTAAGGAGTTATATTTTTTATTATTACTTGGATAGACGAAATTCTAAACCTACTCTTAAAAACACTGGATTGTAGGTATAATACGTGTCTTCTGAATTAGTTCCCTCATAGCCTAATTTTGCTGTTAAGTTGAGTTGATCGATTAGTCGTTTTCGATAAATGAGATGTGCACCATACATCTGAAATTGATTTCTTTTTACTTTAAATCCTCTTGTTGGATCATCATAATTTGTTCTATCGAAGCTTACATCTAGGTATCGATGAACCAAGGCTAGAGATAAAATATCGCAATTCTTTAAATAAAAGTTAAATGAAAATAAGGAATTGGTTTGTTGGAGATTTCCAACTGCTAAATTTATTTGAGAGGGCTCACTCATTCCATTCATTGGATCTCCCCAGTCAAAATTTCCCAATCCATATTGAACGCAAGCTTCTATTCCAAATTCTTCATCAATAGAGTAGTAACCACCAATTCCACCTGAAAAGTGAGTGCTTCCTCGTGCGGCGGTTCCTTGAGCGTTGACCGATATATGTTTAATTGGGGAATAAGCGAGATTTGCAAATGCACCTTGTGCGCTAATTGTTGCTCCTGCACTAAAATCATTTTTATCTTTAAATGCGGTTGGCATAGTTGTATTAGACACATAGTAGGAGCACGATTGCATCACAATCATAAATGATAGAATTGAAGTAATGTTTTTGATGTATTGGAGCATGTTCAAATTTATAAAATATTACGCCATCATTTAGATATAGCATTTTTTTGAATTTATTCTTGGGAATAACTTTTGTAAATGTGAATCAGATTTGATTTAGCAACAAAATATTATTTATTTTCATACACTAATAAAACTGCTCTATGGATTTGTATTTCACTGTTGCAATTATTGCAGTAAGTATCTTCCTTTTTGTCAAAGACTATTTTAGTATAGACACCACTTCTATCCTGATTATGGCGATGTTTATCGTCACTGGAGTATTGAGTCCTGAAGAGGGGTTCTCAGGGTTTAATCACCCGGCTACGATAACGTTGGGTTGTATGTTTGTGGTGAGTGCTGCCGTCTTTAAATCCGGATTGATCGACAGCTTGAGTTCCAAGATTGTGATGTTAGCCAAGATCCATTACATGGTCGCACTTCTCTTATTCTGTTCTATTTCTGCGGTCTTTTCGGCCTTTGTGAACGATGCTGCTGTAGTCGCAATTTTGATTCCTTTGGCGCTTTCAGTATGTCGGCAAACAGGTATCGCTCCCTCAAAACTAATGATTCCCATTTCTTTTTCGGCTTTGTTTGGCGGAACATGCACGTTAATAGGCACTTCTACGAATATTTTAGTGAGTAGTATTGCCCAAAAAAGTGGATTAGAGCCTTTTGGAATGTTTGAGTTCAGCTTGCCTGCCCTTTGTTTAATGGGGATTGGATTGGCTTTTATTTTTATTTTTAGTCCCATTCTATTGCCGAAACGAAAGCTTAAGGATGAAAACCTTTTGAAGCAAACGGAGAATTACATTACTGAAGTTGAAATATTAGCAAGCAATAAGGACATTGGTTTAAACATAGATAAGAGTCGATTACATAGAGAATACAATGTTCAGATTCTAGGGATTTTGAGAGATAAACATTGGATCAAAGATTTTGCAAATTCAGATAAAATCGAGAGTCAAGATATTTTAAGAATATTAATCAGCCCCAATCATTTGGCAGAGCTTAAAAGTCAATCATCTTATAAAGTAATTGGGAATGCAAACCACAAAGATGAGGGCAATATTTCACAAAAGGTTTATGAAATGAT
Organism: Acidiluteibacter sp.; assembly: GCF_055129545.1. NCBI lineage: Bacteria > Pseudomonadati > Bacteroidota > Flavobacteriia > Flavobacteriales > Cryomorphaceae > Acidiluteibacter > Acidiluteibacter sp. The sequence continues at coordinate 8,891 of NZ_JBSRUB010000026.1, forward strand.
GGTACCCGCTGGATCACTATTGGCTGGGAGTACTATTTTAGAAATGAATTTGGGGCATCGCTCACACTTTTCAGTTATTGCGATTAAAAGGCGAGAAGAAACCATGACCGACAATTTATCTTTCGCTATAATTAAAGAAGGAGACATGCTTTTGGTGCACGGTTCTAAATCAAGTGTCAATAAAAGTATTCAAGATAAATTGTTGATTATGCTTTCCGAATACAGTGAAAAGAAAGTCAATTTAAGAAAGGCCATTCCTGCGCTTTTAATTGCTGCAGGTGTGGTAACGACTGCTGCAACCGGAATCACCACTATTTTAATGAGTGGAATGATTGGTTGTTTATTATTGGTAACCACTGGAATTATCAAACCCAAAGAAGCCTATGAAGCCATAGAGTGGAAGGTCATCTTTATGATGGCTGGAGTACTCTCAATGGGAACAGCTTTAGAAAAAACTGGCGGAGCTGATATCATATCGAGTTTCGTATTTGAACAATTGGGCGAATTAGATCCTAGAATCACCCTAAGTGCAATATTTTTAGTTACTTTTTTATCTACCAATGTCCTGTCTAGTAAAGCCACAGCGGCTTTAATGGCTCCCATTGTCATTAGTTTGGCCACAGCTATGGAGGTCAGTTACAAACCTTTTTTAGTGGCTGTAATGTTTGCTTGCTCACTCACTTTTATGACACCAGTTAGTTACCCTACCAATACGATGGTGTATGCACCCGGAAATTACAAATACAATGATTTCTTGAAAATTGGGACACCGCTGAATATCATTATTTGGGTTGCGGCTTCGTTTATAATATCTTTGTTTTTTCCTTTTTAATTCAATAGTCTGATGAAAATCAATAAAATAATACCAAAGTTAGGATCTACCTTTAAAAATCAAGAGCACATTATTTTGCGTGATTTTTTAGCCTTGGAACGAACCAAGTTAGCCAACGAACGGACACTGCTGTCCTATATTCGGGCTTCTTTGTATTTGTTGTTAGGTGGAATTGCGCTCTTGAAATTAGAAGGATTTGAGCAAATTAAATTCCTAGGATACACTTCTTTAACCCTTACGGTGATTATTTTGATAGTGGGAATATTTAGATACCATAAACTCAATATCAAGCTCAAAGATTTCTATGGAGACATGGAACTTCAAATGGAACTAAAAGAACAAGAAGTAGAAAAAGACAAATAAAAAAGGGGCTAAAATCTATGATTTTAGCCCCTTTTTTTGAATCGTATAGTTAATTACAACATGCTTTTTGCATTCGCTACCTTAGAAGTCAATTGCTCCAAACTTGCTTTTGCTTTTTCTATTTTTTCATTTTTTGCAACATATTCTGATTCAGTTATTGTTCCAGCTAATTTCGCCGCATCCAACTTTGCAATAGCTTCTGCTATTTTTGTTTTTGCTGCATCAATTTTGCTTTCATTCTTAGTCACAGACTCTTCTAATTTTGCTTGAGAAGCTGCTTTTTTCTCTTCAGGAGTAGACGCTACAGTTTCCATTTCTTCAACTACTTCAGTAGTCTCTTCCATTACTTCAGTATTGGTTGTTTCTGCGGTTTCTGTAACCGTCGTTGTTTCTTCTTTTTTACCAGAAACTTTTCCTTTTACATTTTCTACCACTTCTTTTCCTTTTGCTTCAGCTTTCACTTTAGCCACTTCTATTTTCTCTTTTCCAACTTCTTCAGCTTTTACCTTCGCTTTATCCATTACTTCTTTACCTGTAGTCTTGGCGTTGTCAATTATTTCTTGCTTTTTCGTTTTTTCAACTTCTACTTCAGTCGCTTTTCTTAATTGTTCTGCTTCTTTTCCAATGTTCATTTGAGCAAAAGTGAAAGAAGAAACCATCATCATTGCACCTAAAACAGTTATTTTTAATGTATTTTTCATCGATGTATATTTTAAAGTTCGTTTAATGCATTGTCTAATTCAGCAGCTGATGCTTCGATTTCTTCAGTTGCTGCATCCAATGCAGTAATTGCTGAATCTGTAGCAGCATCCATTGTGTTTTCAGTTACTACTTCTTCTTTAACTTCTTCAGCTTGGTTGCATCCTACAGCAACGATTGCAAATAAACTTGCAATTAAAAAGGTTTTCTTCATTTTGGTTGATTTAAAATGGTGTCATTTCTGACGATTATATTTTTTGCGAAAGTATAACTATTTCAAATAGTATGGTAATTATTTGGTCGCAATGAAGCCCTTTGCCGCCAATTTTTCGTTGAGTGACCACTTTCTTTCCTTTATTCGATTTATATGGATGATAATTGAATAGAATTAGATTAATTTGCAATCGAATAAAAAACGCTTCATAAATGGTTTTTAGTAGCAGTATATTTTTACTGTATTTCCTCCCCATCTTTTTGCTCATCTATCACTTGGTAGGCGTAAAGCTTAAGAATTGGATCATTTTATTAGCTAGTATTTTATTCTATAGTTGGGGAGCACCAAAATTCATTTTTGTCATTTTAGCTTCTACTATCATCGATTTTTACATCGTTCAGAAATTAGCTTCCTCCACCATTAAATCCACTCGAAACGGTTTATTATTTACCTCTGTTTTTATCAATTTGGGCTTGCTGTTGTATTTTAAATACTCCAATTTTTTCATTGATAATGTAAATGAATTGCTTTCTATTTTTGGTGGTTCTACCATTCATTGGACAAAAGTGATTCTACCCATCGGGATTTCATTTTACACTTTCCAAACGTTAACCTACAGTATAGATGTGTACCGCAAAGTACATGCACCCTTAAATAAACTGTCCGATTACTTGCTGTATATCATGTCGTTTCCTCAGATGATTGCTGGGCCAATTGTTCGATTTAATGAAATTGCAGATGAAATTACCAATCGAAAAGAAGTCATAGACGACAAGTTGGTAGGTTTTTTTAGGTTTTGTATTGGGTTGGCTAAAAAGGTGTTGATTGCAAACGTGATGGGGCAGCAGGCCGATGCGATTTTTACATCCGATCTAGAAACGCTGCATTACGCCGCTGCTTGGCTTGGAATATTAACTTATACACTTCAAATCTATTTTGACTTTTCTGGTTATTCCGACATGGCAATTGGTTTGGGTAAAATGATGGGATTTCACTTTCCCGAAAACTTCAATTCGCCCTATGCTTCAAAGAATATTTCTGAGTTCTGGCGAAGGTGGCACATCACTTTAGGATCCTTTATGCGCGACTATTTATACATTCCTTTGGGTGGAAATAGAATGAGTTCTAAATCTAGGGTTTACCTCAATTTATGGATTGTGTTTCTATTATCTGGTCTGTGGCATGGCGCTTCTTGGAATTTCGTGTTGTGGGGAGCTTACCACGGTTTGTTTTTGATTTTAGATCGCTTGTTTTTAGTGAAGTTATTGGAAAAGTTAGGATCATTTATCAGCATCCTTTTTACTTTTATTGTGGTGATGTTTGGATGGTTATTATTTCGTTTAGAGGATTTTAGCGAAGTAATCCTCTATTTGAAACGAATGTTTGATTTTAGTGAGTACTATCAACCAGGACTAATTCCTTTTGCATTCGAAATGGGAATTGTAGCCCTCGTTTTTTCATTTTTCGCAGCATTTAAGGTGGGGAAAAGAATCCAAGACTTTATTTACGAAAGAGAAGCGTATTCTTTACCTCAATACTTTGTCATCATTGGTTTTTCGTGCTTATTGTTCATGATTTCACTTGGGGCGATTACTGCTGCTAAGTTTAACCCATTTATTTATTTTAGATTCTAATGGGGAAGCATCAACATATCAAGAAAGTCCTCTTTGCTGGAATCATTTTATTCCTGTTTGTATTTCGCATTCAAGGGAAATTTAAGATTTTCGAAAAAGGATACCTCAATGGTTATTATGTAAATACTGCAAAGCCTGAACTAACTTTTGATGCTTGGTTTAGCGGAGAATATCAAGAAAAGAGACAACGATATGTTGAAGAGAACATTGGGTTTCGAAATTACTTGATTCGTTTGAACAACCAATTTGCTTATTCCATATTTGGAGTGGCACGAGCCAATGGAGTAGTAATCGGGAAGGAGAAGTATTTGTTTGAAGAACAGTATGTCAGGTCTTATTTAGGGACGGATTTTGTTGGAGAAGAAATCATCGCGGAAAAGGTAAAGAAGCTTGAATATATTACTAAGCAATTAAAACTAGAAGGGATCGACCTAGTTAACGTGATCGCACCCGGGAAAGGTTTTTACTACCCGGAATACATTCCAAACTCTCGTTTGGCAGAAAAGCAGGACACGACCAATTATGAACGGTATCTGAACGCATTGCAACAAAAAAACTTATTGACAATTGATGTAAATGGGTGGTTTTTAAAAATGAAGGACACCACGACTTATCCACTTTATCCAAAAGGTGGAACACATTGGACTCATTATGGAGAAATGATAGTGGCCGATTCCATCAGTCGATTTATAGCTGATGTGCGGCAGACTCCGCTCCCAAAAATTGTGATAGAATCAGTTGAATGGTCTGATACATCTCGTTTTGCTGACAATGACATTGAGTTGGGAATGAACTTATTATTTCATTTAAAACCCAATCGAATGGCGTATCCTAAATTCTCGTTCGATTTTGAAGGGGTTGATGAGAGAACCAAGGTGTTGACCATCGGCGATAGCTATTACTGGGGAATGTATGGCCATGAAGTGACTGATTATGTATTCAATAATTCCCAATTTTGGTTTTACAACAATTTGGTATACCAGCCTGGTTTTGAGGAGCGGAAATTGAGTGATTTGAATAAAATAAATGAAATTAGGACACATCAAGTTGTGATGTTGTTATTCACTGAAGGAAATTTACCCAATTTCGCTTATGGGTTTATTGATGAGTTGTTTGAGTATTATAGCAATCATCCGAATACAGATCGAGAACTAAAACTCGTTGCGGCAAAAAAGAGCATTTTAAATAATCCTGATTGGCTGCAGTTGGTCAAAGAGGATGCTGAGAAGAAAGGAGTTTCTTTAGATGAAAACATTCAGGCACATGCTGAATACATGTTGTTCATGGAGGAATCGAAATCACTAGAGCAGGAGTAGACCTATTTCCCGAAGCTCTTGCATTGGTTTTGAATGCCAGAATAATTCAAAATGATCAAATTTTGTTTCGAAATCAATCTTTAATTGCTGAAAAGTGTACGAGGTTGGCTGATAAATAGAAATTTTAGCAATAGTTTCGATCACCCATTTACCTTCTTCTGGTTTCAAATAAATCTTGTTTTGAGCCGTCTTACTGTGGATGATCAACTCCATATTTTCAAAAGACTTTCCCTTTTTTGTTCTGGTAATTATATGATGTTCAGGAGCATTTCCAATCCAAACGACTTTTGCTGTTGGTTTTATGGTCCAAATATCTTGGGTATCCAAAGAATTTGATATGTAGTTCTTTGCTATTGTTGGCGGTGGTGTTTTGAAATCAAACCATTGGTTCAGCGGCAAGTCAAAGCCGATGTCATGCATGTAATTGTACAATGACTTTTTTAGACCATAACTGAATTGGTCGTGGTCGATATTGGTTTTGTCTTTAAAAGCCACATCGTTGTTTGCAAATGTAATGGGTTTTAGTTCTGGTACAATGCCATAGGCTTCAGGATTCAATCCAATAGGACTGTGGGCAGTTAAGGCAAATTGATGCCAGAAACCCGATTTTAATACACCGGCTTCAAATAACTGCCGAACCATTTCTAAACTGTCTATCGTTTCTTGAATCGTTTGAGTGGGATAGCCATACATCAGATAGGCATGCACCATTATGCCTGATTGAGTGAGGTTGTCTGTTACCTGTGCTACCTGAGAAACAGTAACTCCTTTTTCAATCAGTTTCAATAACCGGTCAGAGGCTACTTCTAAACCACCTGAAACGGCGATGCAACCTGAGGCTTTTAACAATCGACATAAATCTATAGTAAAGCTTTTTTCAAAGCGTATGTTCGCCCACCATGTCACCGAAACTCGACGCTTTATTAACTCCAATGCAATACTGCGCATCAATGCCGGCGGTGCCGCTTCATCCACAAAGTGAAAGCCATTTTCACCAGTCTTTTTAATCATTTCCTCCATGCGATCCACAATCAAACGAGCCGTAACTGGTTCGTAGATTTTTATGTAATCCAAACTGACATCACAGAAGGAACATTTTCCCCAATAGCAGCCGTGCGCCATGGTTAGTTTATTCCACCTGCCATCGCTCCATAAACTGTGCATGGGATTCGCAATTTCTATAACAGAAATGTAATCCTTGAGCGGTAAGTCGGTGTAGTCCGGGGTTCCGACCTCAGCTTGTTTATAATCTTTTATCGACGGATTATTAATGTAATTAACCTTGTTGTTTTGCTTTAATAAAGTCCGCTTTAGGTTATTATAATCAGCATCTTTTGATTTTATTAAATTGCAAAGTTGTTCAATTGGAGCTTCTCCATCATCCAAGGTGATGAAATCAAAAAAGTCGAATACTCTCACATCGGTAAGGCTTCTCAATTCTGTATTTGGAAATCCACCACCCATGGCAATTTTCTGATTTGGAAAGTGTTTTTTGAGGTATTGTGCACATCGAAATGCACTGAATAGATTTCCTGGAAAAGGAACCGAAAAACACACCAATTGCGGGGTAGTTTCAATAATCTTTTGGTGCAAAATTTTAACTGTTAATTCATCCACAAGAGACAACGGTTGTTGCAATTCACGGTAGAGTTCATCAAAGCTATTAGCGCTTCTGCCTAATCGCTCAGCATATCGGCTAAAACCAAAGTTCTCATCCACACATTCTACAATAAAATCGGAGATGTCCTCCAAGTATAATGTGGCTAAATGCTTGGCTTGATCTTGCATTCCCATTTCACCAAAGGCCCAATCAAGGTCATTTGCAGCTTGCATTCGAGATGCCTCTGGCAGAAAGTTACCCCCACAAATTAAACGAGCGAATGTGGGGTTTTTACCTTGAAGAAAGGAGATAACGGCATCAATCGTTTGACAATAGTCTGTTCGCAATGAATAAATTCGTTTACAATTAGTCGACGAAATTCGATTGGCAGTGGATGCACTATTGAAAATAGATTCCAATTGATTGGAAGTAAAAAGTGCTAGAATTACCTCAATACCTAAATCGACTTGAAGTGAAGATCTATTAATTGTATTCAAAAATCCTTTTAGATAGGCTGTAGCAGGATACGGCGTATTTAATTGTGTAAATGGAGGGGTAATTAATAAAAGTTCTTTCAATCGGCTTAAAATGGATTAATGAAAATGAATAACGCTGTTGGTTCTAATTCATCAATTCTAATTCTTTCGCTTTTCTGGATTCAACCAGTTCTGGGTAGATATTGGAGAAGGAAACGGCTTTTCCATTCACTTGTTTAAAAATCATATCACTGTTCAGGTCACTTAATTTAGTGCATCCTGCAGCAGAAAATACTTCCAAGAAATCTTTCACCGTACTTTTTTGGTAGTTGGTGACGCGTCGCCACTTGTCTTCTACAACCAAGCCTCTGAATAAATTTGGGTTATTGGTCGCTACACCAGTCGGGCAGGTGTTCTTGTGACATTCCAATGCCTGAATACATCCTATCGCCAACATCATTGCTCTTGCTGAGTTGCAAATGTCTGCCCCTAAACAAAGTGCTTTGTAAATGTCAAAACCATCGATAATTTTACCTGAAGTAATGACTTTAATATCCTCTTTCAAGCCATAGTTTCTTAACGTTTTTACCACAAAAACCAATGCGTTTTCCCATGGCATCCCAACGTGGTCTGAGAATACAATTGGAGCAGCACCAGTTCCGCCTTCAGCACCGTCAACAGTAATGAAGTCAGGCATTATACCCGAAGTTTTCATCGCATCACAAATGGCCTCAAATTCTTTGGTATTTCCGATACATAGTTTAAATCCGATTGGCTTACCACCTGATAATTCACGCAATTGAGCCACGAATTGTAACAATCCTTCAGCTGAGTTGAAAGCAGTATGAGCAGAAGGAGAATGAACGTCTGTCCAAGGTTTAATACCTCTAACTCTGGCGATTTCTTCTGTGTTTTTTGCAGCTGGAAGCATTCCCCCATGTCCTGGTTTTGCCCCTTGAGATAGTTTAATTTCTATCATTCTAACGGTTTCAATGGCTGCACTTTTTACAAACCTTTCTGCAGAGAAGTTACCGTCATCAGCACGACACCCAAAGTATCCAGTTCCAATTTGGTACACTAAATCTCCTCCCATTCGGTGGTAATCAGAGACACTTCCTTCTCCTGTGTTGTGATAAAAACCACCGCCTTGAGCACCTTTATTTAGTGCCATGATTGCATTTTTACTCATGGAGCCAAAACTCATTGCTGATATATTTAGAATACTTGCATCATAAGGATGTTTGCATTCTTTTCCTCCGATTTTAACTCTCGGTGGTTCAGCCATCAATTTTGATGGATAGATTGAATGCATGGTCCACTCAGCACCGTCTTTCTGTAAATCTGTCTCCGTTCCAAATGGGTGAGTCGGAATCTGAAGTTTTGCACGAGAATAGATATACGTTCGTTGATTTCTATTTAATGGTTTTCCATCAGTATCTGATTCGATAAAGTATTGTCTAATTTCAGGTCCAATTCCTTCTAGTAAATATCGAAAGTGTCCGATAATAGGGAAGTTTCTTAAAATCGTATGTTTCTTTTGGGTTAAATCGTAAACTCCAACTGCAGTGATAATAACGGCAATTCCTACAATACTTGGAATTGGGAAGAAAATTAGGAGGTAGGCAAACGTAAAAAAGCTAGCGATAGCAATGAAAAAGCGAACAATTTTTTTCATAATCAGTTGAATTGAATATTCGGCAAATGTAGTTAATCCCTTTAATTTGGAATTTCAATTTACTAAAATCTTACAACTGATGAAAGGAGGGGCCTGCGACTTTATAAATGTGGCAATCGTCGGCACCTATTTCGTATTCTAACTGAACCTGAGTGCTATCATTTATTTTTCCAACAAATTGAAATGACTCCGATTTGTTTTTTAGAATACTTGAATAGGAGTCATTTAAAACTTCGTAGCTGTTCTCGAATAGTGGAGTGTTTGATTGAGGACGAATCGTGTCGCTATTGAGTTTTCTAACGGTATAGAATTCAGTTAATGAATCACCATCGATTTCTACAGTTATAAATCTGAATTCTTCTGTGCAACTTATTGGAGGATCTACCACTACTTTGTCACAACTAATTAATAATGAAAATAGTATTGAATAGATCGGTAAGATTTTCATTTGATGTATTAACTGTTGATTACTCTAGTTTTGGATAATTTGTCATGAAGCCCGCTGCCTTCTTTCCCTAAAAAAGTAAATGTTTCAAAAGGAATAATTCGGCAAATGCTGCGGATAAATACTTTATTAAAGTTAGGAAGGTTTCCATTTAAATCAATCACTTTAGTTTTAGTGAAATATTTACCAACAGACCTACCTGTGAGGTATTCGATAATCGTATAGTAAATTAAAATGGCAATGGCTCCGATTACATAACCCAGTGCTTTCTCATATTCTGTGATTGCATCAACGGTTTCTGGCGAAATGATTCCCCACAAGATTCCGATAATGAATCCTATAACAATACTTAATAAGTATAGAACTACCAAGTCGATCAAGTAATTTAAGAATCGCTTTTCTTTACTTGCTAAATCCAATGCGTTAACTTGCTTGGTATTCAAATCAGTATTGATAGATTCCAAACGAGCAGTTGATTCAAAATTTTCACAAGAAGTTTCGAAGGCTGCTATTTCATTGGTTAAGCTACATGTAATGCCTTTGTCTCTATGAAAGGACTTGTTTATACAAACCTTGCAAAAGGTGAGGTGTTGTTCTCTAGTCATTATAATAGCTAAATGAAACTTAGGTTGAATTGATTTTATGGTTAAAAATAACTTTCTGTTTGTTTACCTTTTATATCATCATAGAATTTAGCAGTACAAATTTGCATGTATGGAATTAACCAAAAGAAACCGATCCCTAAAGTCAAAATACACAAAATCCCTAGACCAAGAAAACGCAGACACAATAGAAAATACTTCATTTTGTATCCATTCATCATTTCTTTGCTTTTGTCAATGGCTTGCATGCCACCAATACTTTCATTTTCTGCCATTATGTAAAAAGTCATGGCATAAGAAATTCCTGCAATAATTCCTGGAATAATCAATAATAAGCTCCATAGAATGATAAATACTACCATTAAAATGTAGGCTACAATTGCTTGCGGTAAACGATTAAATCCACTAAAAATCTGTTCGATGTTTGGATTTTTATCTCTTGATAATGAAATTGCAAAAATAGCGGCGCCAATTGAAAATGGTCCAGCAATAATTAGAGTAATAATTTGTCCAAATATAGGGACTGCCCCGACAGCTCCAATAATTATAATATAGACTACATAAGTAGCAATCGCTAGTCCCCAATTGCCTTTTAATGCTTGTAATGCTTGATTTGAGATTTCGCTGTTTGATGCATTCATAATAAATCAGTTTGGATTGAGAAATCTAAAATAGTACAAAAAGTGAAAAGTACAAGAAGTTTAGATCAGAAATTAGCATGTATGTTAGGCAATTTTAAGTTGTGAATTGTTCACGTTGAAAGAAAGGAGATACGTTAATCCATTCTTATTTTCAACATGAATTACTCCATCTAATTGATCGGTAAATAGTGTGATTAATTCTCCACCCATGCTTTCAGGATTTTTTAATTCTCCTTTCATTTTATCATTACCAATGCCATTGTCCCCAATTGAAAGTTCAAAATGCGAATCAGCAGACAAATTTAAATGCAACTTAATTATTCTCTTTTTTTGATCTACAAATGCATGTTTTAATGAATTTGTAGTGATTTCATTGATGATTAGACCAAGCGGCATTGCATACTTCATATCGAGGTCAATGTTTGGAATGTTAATGTCTAAATCAATTGTATTTCCATCTGAATGGATTTCAATAAGATTAATCACAATACTCTTAATGAAGTAATCAAGATTAACCACTTCAAAATTTCCAGTCACATAGATGGATTCATGCAATGAAGCAATGGCTTGAATTCTATTTTGGCAATCGGATAAAATGACTTTTAGATCAAGGTTATTCGTTTTGTTTGATTGTAAACCCAATAGACTATTTACTATTTGAAAATTATTTTTTACGCGGTGATGCGTCTCTTTTAGCAGGGTTATCCTAATTTCATTTTCTTTTAAGATGAATAATTTTTTTTCCAAAATAATTCTTTTGTTTTCTGAATCATTTAACTGAATACTTAGATAAATCAAGTGGATTCCAGAAAGAGAGATGAAAATAATGGTACTTAAAGCTATGCCAAAGTCTATATTCATTCTGACTTCACTAGAAAAATAGAGTAAAGAATAACTGATTAAAATAGGGAAAAGGATAATTAGGGGGATAAATTTCCAAAATAGTCTACTTCCAACCTTTTTCAAGTTAACAATGTTTTTGAATGCAATACTGGGATATTTAAACATCATTAACGTTGAAATAGATAAGAAAATCAACGTAGTAGGGAAAGACATAGTTTGAAAGAATGGGAGCTTATGTTCAATGGGAATAAACAAGACGAATGTGATGATTGAAATAAAAGCAATCACAAGCACTGTAAAGAAGAATGCACTACATATTCTGTTCTCTCCTTTTTTGGAAATTAAACTACAGGTGATTCCCAAGGAGGTAAGAATAAATGAGACAGAGGTGCCGGGTGACATTCTTCCACTAATATTGGGAGAAATCGTGTCTACAATAAAAAGGTTATCTAATTCTAGCGCTATTGGATAATAATATTCTAACAATGAAAGGAAAGAGAATAGAAACACAAATCCAACGAGTATAACAGTAGCTAGTTTATTTATCCTCCCCTTTTTGATATCCAAAGCAGCACAAATTGCAATCAAAAAAGTGAGTAGTGCAGTGTTGAATTTGATAGTGACACTCCCATTAATAAAACTAACTAAAAATGGAATATTTAGGATCCAACCAATCATTGCAATTATTGAAATGAATAGTATTGTTCCAAGTAAAAAGCGCTCTATGTATGGTTTTGAGTATCGAAGCATAGTCCTTAAGTAGTTAATAAGGACTAATTTATACATTAAATATTATAAATTTTCTTTTTCATAAATAATATTTGCTGTTTGACTTTGAGTAGTGTCAAGAATACACCTACAACCTCAAAGAAATATGGATTATTTCAATAAAAAATAATTTATTCCTAGATCGTTTTCTCAGAATCAGCAATCATAATATTGAGTTCTTTTAATTCTGTTTCGGTCAGATCTCGCCATTTTCCCACTGGAACATCCAGATTAATGTTCATGATACGGATGCGCTTTAATTTGGTGACTTGATATTCTAAATAATCACACATTCTACGAATTTGACGATTCAACCCTTGAGTTAGAATAATTTTGAATTCATAGGTACTTAGCTGTTCCACATAACATTGCTTCGTCATTTGGTCAAGAATAGGGACCCCATTGCTCATTTTTCGAATAAAAAATGGATTGATTGGTCGGTTGACCGTCACAATATATTCTTTCCCATGGTTGTTTCGAGAGCGTAAAATTTTGTTCACGATGTCTCCATCATTGGTCAGTAGAATCAATCCTTCACTAGGTTTATCTAATCTCCCAATTGGGAAAATACGTGTTGGATAATTAATAAAATCAATGATGTTGTCTTTTTCTACTCCAGTATCTGTGGTGCAAACAATACCTACCGGCTTGTTAAAGGCAATGTAAACTGGTTTTTCTTTAGGAGCTATAACTGATTTGCCATCCACGCAAACTTCATCACCTTCAACGACTTTAGTGCCCATTTCTGGCACTTTCCCATTGATGGTGATTCGTCCTTCTTCAATCAACTTGTCTGCGGCTCTGCGTGAGCAATAGCCAACTTCACTGAGGTACTTATTGATTCGAGTAGACGAGCTGTTTTCCATGGATGAGATTTGAGTTTGCAAAATAAGGCAAAAAACCGCTACTTTGAGATGGATTCTCCTATTTCAATGAGTTTCAAAGTGGTTTTCCAATTGCGGGTCGTTGCGATCACTTTTAGTTTGTTTTCCAATAAGTTGTTGCTCAATTTAGAGGCGCTTACTTTTTCATCATACAATAAATAAGCGGTTTGATTCTCAATCGTATATTGATCTCTACCAACATTAAATTCTCCTAATTTTTCTATGCCTTCAGAAGTTGGAGAAGTTTTGAAATGAGAAATGTATAGCTTCTCAATAGCCGGACTAGTTTTTAAATAAGGATTGTCTGATGCTGTTTTTTTATACTGGTTGAATCCGATCACAATCACCGAAACTTCAAAACCGAATAGCTGTTCAATTGCTTGTTCAAGAATCCTTTCGAGTTTTTCTGAATCTGTTTCGTCCGATTGAAATACCACATTTCCACTTTGAATGTAAGTGGAGGCGTTCTTCAATTTTAGTTTTTCTAGAAGCGTTCTCAAATCGGCCATGGGTACTTTTCGGTGGCCTCCCACGTTGATTCCTCTGAGTAATGCGATGTGAGTTTTCATCATTTTATTTTTTGATCCAGTCAATTAATTCATTGGTATTGATAATGCTCCAAGAGTGGGGATGTCTGGCCCCATTACTTCTATAGCCTTTATCTTGCGTTTCAATTAACTCCAATTGAGTAAAATCTGCATGCTGATTGTTGTAAAACTGTTGAAGTGCATAGGAGTTCGTTTGATTAAAATCTGCTTGTCGATTCTCTTTCCACCACAAGGAGTCAGGTTCAGTATATAACCTCACTTTTATTGATTTTAAGTGCGATACGTTGTTGTAATTTTTGATCTCATTCACAATGGGCGAATGAACCGCAAATGAATCTGGAAAATGATTTTCTTCTCCAACAATACTATCTAACAAGCCGATTAATAAATTGGATTCTTCTACAGATGGTGCGGAAAAATTGCGCTCAATATTGAGTGAAGATGAGCGATAAATGTTCCATAAGTCAATCGGTGGATCTACTACAAACACTCCTTTCGGTTGGTATTTGTTGTTTTGTTCGATTAAATAATCAGAAAGTAATAATGAGACATTTCCACCACCAGAATAACCACCAATGGTGATATTTTGAGTATTTAACTGATAGTAATCTATGATTTCATTGAAAAAGTCTTTCAACATATTTCTTTCAAACGAATCCAACGATAGTCGAAAATTAAAATTGAGTAAAACCACCGTAATGCCATTGGTATAGGCACTATCCAAAATGTCAAACTCTTCTTTTGTATGATTGGCATCGCAGGAAAAACAAGGAAATAAAAAAAGGGTAGCAGTCTGTTTTTCAGCATAATGAATTTCAAATTCATCTGTGGTTACTACATTGTTTTTTTCAGTTGCGGTGTCTTTCAGCTCAACAGGATTTGAACAGGAAAATAAGAGAAACAGCGCACTAATTGAAAGGATGTATCGCATGGATTGTTTTTTGGCCTAAAGATACCATACTCTGCAATTATTGCCTTATAAAATCGTTTTCACTTTCGTAGAATTTTGTACCCTTTTTAATCCTTGCAACAGATAGTGGATAATCCTATTTTTGAATCCTACCTTAAACGCTTTTAATTGTCAGAAAAACCCTTGCACATTCTTTTTTTACCAAAGTGGTACCCAAATGAGTACGATTTTTTCGACGGTAATTTTATTGAGAATCATGCGCATGCTGTAAAATTAGTAGCCCACGTCTCAGTGATATTTGTGCATTCAGAGCCTAAACCGGAAAATAATTACCGATTGACTCAACAAAACAATCAAGGCATTAATGAGATTCGAGTGTTTTTCAAAAAGGCGACTTCTAAAATTGGTGTGTGGAACAATTTAGTTACCCTTTTTCGATATTTTCAAGCACAACAATTGGCCTACAAGCAATTACTAAAGACTCATGAAGCGCCTGATTTGTCGCACATCCATGTGTTGACTCGTTCGGCGTTGTTGGCGATTCATCTAAAAATGAAACAAAATATCCCGTTTGTTATTACCGAACATTGGTCGGGTTACCTGAAAGCGAATGGACTGTATAAAGGATTTTTGAAGAAATTGGGAACAGAATTGGTGGTGAAACAAGCGAGTGGAATCACGACAGTTTCTAGCCAACTGAAAGAAGCCATGCAAGGACATCGATTATTTGGAGAGTATACCGTTATCCCAAATGTGGTAGATACGAAGGTATTTGTTCCCTTTGAAACGAATCATCCACGAACAGAGATCTTATTTGTAGGGAATTTGTTGCAAATGCCCAAACGGATATTGGACATTGTTCGCTCGATGAATGTGTTGAAACAGCAATATTCAAATTTTCATTTGTCCATAGTTGGTGAAGGCGTAGATGAAAAAGCCTGTCAAGAATTAATCAATGAACTATCGTTGAACCAAGAAGTAACGCTGAAAGGAACTTTAAATAGAGTAGAAGTAGCTCAAGTGATGGGCGAATCTGATTTCCTCATCTTGTTCAGTTATTTTGAAAATCAACCCTGTGTCATTAACGAAGCCTTGTCTTGCGGTATTCCCATTGTGGTTCCTGATATTCCCGGAATTGCAGAACGAATGAATTCAGAGTTAGGGATAATGGTACCAACAGGTGATTTGGAAGCGTTTGAAGCAGCTTTATTGCAAATGTGTAATGAACACAACAACTATAGTAAAAAGTCAATTCGTGCTTTTGCAGAACGAGAATACAGTGAACAATCTATAGGTCAGCAATTTTTGACTGTGTATAAAAAAGCATTGAATCATGGATAAACCAATCAATATCCTGCGTTTTGGAGTCATGATAGATGGTTTTCAGCTTAAGCAATGGCAGATGACTGTTGTGGACCGGTTGATTCAGGATGCATCCAATCAATTGGTGGTGGTAATTAAAAATGATACTGAAAGCAGTTACGATGCGTCAAAGATACCGTTGGGATACCGATGGATTGAACATCAATTAAGACAGCTAAAAGTACTGCAACCTTTTGATAGTCGCCATTTATTTTCAGAAGTTGCAGTAGAATCCATAACACCGGTTAAAAAAGGAATTTCAAATTACATTTCTACAGAAGATTGCGATATATTGAAAGCCTATGAATTGGATTTTGTGATTCGATTTGGTTTTGGCATTATTAGGGGTGAAGCACTTGACTTGCCAACTTATGGCATTTGGTCGTTTCACCATGGAAACCCTGAACAATACAGAGGCGGACCTCCGGGGTTTTGGGAATTTTTGCATGGAGTACCAACCAATGGGATTATCTTGCAGCGATTGACTAATGAGTTGGACGCAGGAGTCATACTGCGAAGAGGAACAATTAGGTGTCGATCGCATTCCTTTTTAGAGCACATCGAACGGTTGTTTACCGTTGGTATCGATTTTCCACGTTGGGTAGCAGATGCCATTCGCAGTAATCAGCCACAGCTTTTTAATCAACCATTGCAACTAAAAGGTCCAATCTATAAAGTGCCCTCCAATTGGAAGGTGGGATTATTCTATCTTAAAATTGCGAAAGCGAAAGTGAATTTTCACAAGGCCCAATTGTTTCAATCTGAGATTTGGAACAGTGGAATAGCGAATAATTTTAATTGGAATAATTTAAAAATTAGCAACATATCTTGGCTGCCTGAAGTTAATGTTGATGCTTATCAAGCAGATCCTTTTTATAATATTAAGACCAATGAACTTTTTTTTGAGTGGTACAATTACCAAACAGGAAAAGGGAAAATAGCCAAACGATACTTCAACAACGGAAATTGGAGCGACCTAGAAACTGTCATTGACAATGGAACACACTTCTCCTATCCCTATTTGGTGGATCATAATGATAAGCAGTACCTTTTACCAGAGAATTACGAAGCCAATGAAATTGCTTTATATAAAAAAGGAGACGATCAATTTCAACAAAAGAAAGTGTTGTTGAAAGGCAGTTGGGTAGATGGGACTTTATATTTATACAATGATAAATGGTGGCTGTTTTGTTCGCCTCAGCAACATTCAAATGAGGAGTTGCACCTGTTTTATTCCGATGAGTTAGCGGGCGAATACTTGCCGCATGCGTTGAATCCTATAAAGATAGACGTTAGAGGAGCACGCCCAGGAGGACCGCTATTTATTGATGATAAAGGCAGATTGATTCGACCTGCTCAGAATTCAACGCACACTTATGGCGGATCAGTTATTTTACAGCACATTCAGGAAATGACCACTACAACCTATTTAGAAACCGAAATAGGAGAGGTATTGCCTGATGCCAACTCAAAATACAACAAAGGGTTACATACTTTTAGTAAAGTAGGAGGAAGATACATTATTGATGGAAAACGATTTGTATTTAATTTCTCTCACTTTAAACGAGAATTGGCTCGAAAAATTAGAAAAGTAGTCGGCTAGAGCTTCTTTATTAAAGGGACTAAAATTATAGAAACCATGATTTCTATACTTGGCTTAATTAATGGCGATTGCTGGATGTGGTTTTTCAAATTAGAGTATTCTTAGGCCAAAATTACTGCCGCAATTTCTTTAAATTAGATTCATACAAAGCCACAAACTCATTGCCCGTCATTCGTTTGATCAATTCACCAATTAATTCAAACGGGATTTGATCTATTTTTTTAAATCGAATGCAACTCTTACCCATATCGAGCTTGGATTTACAGTGTTTGGGGTATTCAGCTACGAACCACTGCATCAATTCCTCATTCATATACACACCGCTGTGGTAGAGTGCAATGAAGTTCTTTTGAGAAGCAATGTGGATAAACGGTAATGGTAACTTTGGATTAACATGGTATCCATCTGGGTAAACCGAATGAGGGATCACATATCCAATCATCCCGTAATTGATGCATTCTTCTATTTCAGCAGTTAGATTGGCTTTAATAATTTCTCGCAGTTGCTGCATAACAGCCTGACGTTCTCTAGGTATTTTTGAAATGTATTCGTCTGGAGTGGATGCTTCTATTTGCATGAGGAGGAGGGTTTATTAAGGCAAATATAAATGAAAATATAAAATACGTTTAACCTTAAAACTCGCTTTTGTGTAACCTTCTCCTCAAATCGATATTCAATTTCTATAGTTTTTGAGGAGAAAGATATTACTTCGTAAAGAGGTGGTATGAATTAATTTAAAGAGATATATCTAGTTGTTTATGAAATTCTTATGGCTTGTTTTAGGTTCGTTTTGAATCTTAAAAGCTATTAGGAAGAGTGAGAATTTAAAGACTTTGTTTGCTCTGGTACATAGATTGAACTCTTTTTATTAAATATCAACTTAAAACTGAAAATATGAAAATCAATTTAAAGCAAAAAACGATAATGGTTTCATTATCTATAGCCATTGCAGCAACGACAATAACAAGTTGTGGAACAAGTAAAGGGGTACAAGGTGGAGCAGCAGGAGCAGCTGGTGGAGCCATCATTGGAGGAATCATTGGAGAAAATAATGGAAGCACAGCAACAGGTGCCATTTTGGGTGCTGTTATAGGTGGAGCAGCCGGTGGAGCCATCGGTGCATACATGGATAAACAAGCCCGCGAAATTGAAAAGGACATTGAAGGTGCAGATGTGGAAAGAGTAGGGGAAGGGATTAAAATTACCTTTGACTCCGGTTTATTGTTTGAGGTCAATAAATCGTCATTGAATGAAACTACCAAAGCAAACTTAAGAGAATTAGCAGAGACTTTAGAAAAGTACGGAGACACGGAAATTCTTATTGAAGGTCACACAGATAACACTGGTAGCGAAGACTACAATAAAACGTTGTCTAAAAAAAGAGCGCGCGCAGTTTCTGATTATATAAAAGGATTGGGCGTTTCAGGTTCTAGAATTTCCATCGTTGGATATGGAGAAGAACAACCCATAGAATCAAACGATACCGAAGTAGGAAAACAAGCCAACAGAAGAGTAGAAATGGCGATTTTTGCCAACAAAAAATTGAAGAAGGCCGCAGAGAATGGCGAGCAATTGGATTAATATTTATGAGAGGGTTGTTTAATAGTTAACGAGGAATGCAGATGTCTGCACTCCTCGTTTTTTTTAATCTTTACATAAAGACATGTATATTTTCTCGCCAGTCAGCTTATCATCTTTAAAAGGCATCAATACCAAATAGTTTTTGCTTATTTCCATGATTTTAAAAACAACATAGTCATCCTTATCTCTATTTGGCGTTAAGTAAAGCAGTTTAGCTTTTACTCGAATGGAATATTTACCCACCTCAAATTTTCCATTTATCACAAAGTTGACGTCTTTGTTTTGATACGCCATAATTTTAAAGGTTTTGTCGTATTCTCCTTGTTCACCTTTTTTCGTAGTAAAGCCGTCATAGGACCAACAGTTTTTTATATAGTTTTCCACTCTCTCTTCAAAAGATTCTTGCTCTTTAATTTCAAAAGTTTGAATACTGTTATTGATCTTGTTTATTGCTTGCATTCTATCCAAAAGAATCAAGGAGTTTGGTACAAATTCTAATCCCCTTTGAATGGATTGCTTTACTTTTGACATGTTACCATTTTTGTAATAGTAGTTAGCAATATCAACATACATTGCAGCAAGGTAGCTTTCATCGTAATTTGTTGATGGATTATCTTTTAAATTCTTCTCAAAGTCTGAAAGACGTTCCATTCCTTCGTTGAATTTACCATAAGTGACATATTCACGGATTACTCGCATTTTATAATAATTATAATACTGCTGAATGGTTGGATCTGTTTTTAAAATATCAAACTTCATCATGTATTTGTCCAAAGAATCGATGTTTTCCTTATGTTTTCTATCCGTCAACATGTGAAAAGTAGCCATACTGATAATATTTTCTTTCAATTCAAGGTTCTCAGGATTTAACTTATACGCAATCGACAGCTCTTCAAGTGCTTCTGGATATTTTTTTTCTACTTGATAAACATAGGCTAGTCGAAACCTGTAATTCAACTCAAATTCCTTTAAATCAATTGAGGTGTCAACTGCGGCTTTAAATCGTTCGTAATACTTTTTATACACAAGTATGTTTGGTCTCAATACCATTAATTCATTGCTTACATATTGAAAGTGATTCAATCCTATCGATTCGTACTGAGTGCCTTTAGTATTTAAGTTTACCAATTGGGCAAGCGAAAGTGGATCAAATTGATTGGTTGTTTCGCATTTTGCCAACACATTAATCAAAGCATAATTGGTCATGAATTGAATACTCGCAGACGGGTATACCTGATAAGCTTTGTCTAGAAAGTAAGCTGCTTCTGTATAGTTGGTTTGGTTGTATTTTTCAACTCCTTTGTTGTAGTAAAGTAATGCCGCTAATTGTTTGTCATTAATTACTTTATTGGTGTCGTAGTATTGGTCAAAAAGTGTCTCTATTGAATTGTTCTCAAATTCCACCTCTGAGATGAGTTTATTGGCTTTTAGGAAATTAACGTATTCTTTTTGAGTTTTATAGTCAAATACAAACGTTCCTTGAAGTGGTAATGTGCTTTCTACCAGTATTTTTTCTCCCTTTGGGTCAGCAATTAAGTAGACGTGAGTTGGAGTTTCTCGAATTTCATAGTCGATGTTGAATCGATTAAATATCTGAACATACAGTGCAGTTGCCGAAACACAATTGTATTCTCCTTTCGTGAATAGCTGGTTGAAGTCAGCGTCAATGATGTACTTTTTTAACTTCGCACTATGGATGTTGGAGTAGATGGTTTTTATCTGCTTCTTCTTACTTTTTGACTTCAACTTTTCAGGGTCTAAGCCATTGTATAGTTGATCTATCTGTTTAGGTATTTTGATTTCATTCCCTTGTTGATATTCTAATGCTATCATTATTTCTAATGCATCCACATCAATGGAATCAGCAATTTTATCGAATACTGCTTGTTCATATGAACTCTTATATTGAGGAATAGAATCTTGAGCCGATACAAAAGAAGAGATTGTGAGCAATAACGTGATTAATGAAAGCGTGCGGGTTTTCATGATTGTATTTGTATGTAATTGTAAAAATTAGAAAAGAGCGATTATATTGAAGATGGTCTTTATTCAGATTCAAAATATTTATTCAAGTCATCCACCATTAATTGGATCACATGTTTGTAGTTTTCAGAAGTCGCTTCCGCCATGCTGGTCGCAAAAGTTTGAATCAATTCTTTTTTGTTTTTATACCCGTTTTTAAAAACTTCAGTGGTCTTTTTAGTTTCAAATGTATTTGCATGAACGACATTGCCGTTCTCTTTTAGTTGATAAGAAATGGCTAGCTCAGTATCTGAAGGACCTGCATAATCACCAAAAGTGTAAACATAAAAGAATACCAAATACACAAATAAACCCTGACTGACATATGGACCAACGGCTTGCACTTTATTGATTGTTAGTTCCAATTCATAAGCAGTTTTAGCACTATCCAATTGGAAGGTTCCCGAACGATTTACTTCTCTGCTAAAATTGTATTTCAATGCATCCTCCCAACTAGTTCGGTAGTTTGAAGCACCTTGATAACACATTTTACGAGACTCCCAATAATTAAAAGCCAATAAAGGAACAGCCCATCCTGTTTCTTTCACCGCTATGGTTTGATTTCGAATCGTTGGATCAATTTTTACAGAAGTAAGGGTCACTTTAATGTTACTTTTTTGATCAACTGGTTCAGAATCCATTAGGTATACCACCGTCTGTTTGTTGTATTCTAAGTGTTCTTGTACCTTTTTAGTGGAAGTACAGCTTGTGGCGATGAAAGCAAAAGCGATTAAGAGTAGAAGTGGGGAAGACTTTTGGATCATTTTTTATAAATAATGTATTTGATTCTATTTTTAACGATCTCTTTTCCAATTTCATTTTTTGAGGAGTCCATTGCTTTTTGATAAGCTACTATCAATTCATCTAACGCTGCATGTCCTTTTAGTTCGTAAAAGCAATCGGCTAAGAGCAGGTTTTTATGGAAAAGGAAATTTTCCCCCTCATATTTTTGAAGTGCTAAACTTGCAGCTTCGTAATCTCCTTTCATAAATTGACTAAAACCCACATAAAAGTGATGGATAGACAAGTTAGAATCGTGTGACTTTAAGAATTTTTCGATTTCGTCAGTGTTCATTTTCTTCAACAAGAAAGCAAATTGTTCCGTTTTTATTTTTTCGTTAGTGATCAAGTGTGGATTTTCGGAGGGCTTTATCAATTCATCAAAGACAATGCTGCGCTTCAATATTTCTTTGTCACCTCTATTGGCCAATTTAATATAGTCTTCTTGGTCTAAAATAACAAAGTAGTCTTTGAAGTCTGCAGCAGTAAGAAAAAGCAAGAAAAGCAGTGATACAGCAAGTTTGAGAATTGGTCGTAATGGCAAAGTTCTATTCTGTTAAGTTAATTTTTAGAGTGTCAATCAATGATTGAGAAGTCAGGTGATTGATTGCATACAATTATCAGCAAATTATTTAACTTATGTTGGGGTGTTGTATGCTTTTTGTATCGAGGGGGCACAAATATTATTCTATAATAATCTTTCCTGATGCAGCATCATCTCGGTTCTATTGGATGTCATCCAAAACAAATCTCTTCCTCTTTTTTTTCAATTTGTAAAAAATACTTTCAAATTTCTAATTCAAAAAAAAACTCCTTACCCAAATAGGATAAGGAGTTTAGAATAAAATATAAATTGTGGTTACTTCAATTTGTCTACCCCTTGGTTCCAAAGCACAAAACTCCATATGTCTGCCCATTCTTCGATGGTTTTTGACGTTGGTTTTCCAGCTCCGTGCCCTGCATTTACATCCACACGAATCAACAAAGGATTTTTGTCAGAGCCTTTCGCTTGCAATTCAGAAATGAATTTGAATGAGTGTGCCGGAACTACTCGATCATCATGATCGGCTGTTGTCACCATTGTCGCAGGATAATCCGTTCCTTTCTTTACATTGTGCAATGGAGAGTATTTATACAAATTATCAAAGCTTTCTTTGGTTTCACTGTCACCATATTCGCCAGCCCAAGCCCATCCAATGGTAAATTTGTGGTAACGCAACATGTCCAATACTCCAACTCCAGGCAAAGCTACTTGCGCCAAATCAGGGCGTTGAGTCATCACTGCTCCAATCAACAAACCACCATTGCTTCGGCCATGAATTGCCAATTTCTCGGTAGAAGTGTAGTTGTTTTTCTTCAAGTATTCTCCTGCAGCAATGAAATCATCAAACACATTTTGTTTCTTTTCTTTCATTCCGGCTTTGTGCCAGTCTTCGCCATATTCGCTACCACCACGTAAATTCGCTACCGCATAAATTCCACCTTGCTCTAGGAATACAGTTGTCTTAACGTCAAAATTAGGTTTGATACTGATGTTAAATCCACCGTATGAATATAGGAAAGTAGGGTTCTGTCCATCCATTTTTAACCCTTTTTTATGGGTGATAAACATCGGGATTTTAGTGCCGTCTTTACTTTCGTAAAACACTTGCTTGGTTTCGTAATCATCCCCATTAAAAGCTGTTTTAGCTTCATACCAGAGGGTAGACTCTTTGGTATTCATGTCGTACTTATAAATTGTTCCTGGCTTGGTATAAGAAGAGAAGGAGTAAAAAGCCAAAGAAGTGTCTTTGTCACCACTAAATCCTGCAGTTCCTAATCCGGGTAATTCTATGCCATGACTGAACGTTCCATCTTTCTGATAGATTTCTAATGACGTCACTACATCTTTCATATAAGAAGCCACCAACTGGTCGTTGGCGATGATAACATTGTTTAAATAGTCTTTCTTTTCTGGCAATACATCTACCCAGTTTTCTTTGGTAGGTTTCGTTAAATCTACCTTAACTAGTTTATTGTTTGGTGCGTTTACGTTGGTGAACAACAATACTTCACCGTTTTCATAACCCACTACATTTTGTTCATTTTCAAAATCATCAACCAAAGTGATGAAACCGTTATTTTTCTCCAATTCCTTCACCATTAAGGTATTTCCTGAAGTAGACTCCGAACCTGAAATAATCAATAACGTCTGTGCTTCATTTACACCTGCGTAAAAATTGCGTTCTGGATTTACTTTGTCTTCAAAAATCAACTCGTCAGCCGATTGTGGAGTTCCCAATTGGTGGTAATAGACTTTATGGAATTCATTTTTATTTGAGAATTCAGAACCGTCTTTTGGAGCATCATAACTACTGTAATAAAACCCGTCTTTGTACCAAGAGATTCCTGAGAATTTTACCCAACGCACAGTGTCGCTTAACATTTCCATTTTTTCCATGTCCATGACTTGGATTTCCAACCAGTCTGAACCAGCTTTTGAAACACCATAAGCCATGAATTCGGCATCTTTAGAAAAACTCAAACCATTCATAGCAGCGGTTCCATCTTCCGACCATTCATTCGGGTTCAACAATACCTTTTCTTCGCCTTCCAATCCTTCTTTGAAATACAAGATGTATTGGTTTTGGATCCCATCGTTTTTATAGTAGAAATAGTATTTTCCTTTATTAAAAGGAGTAGAGACTTTTTCATAGTTCCACAACTCGGTCAACCTGTTTTTGATTTGTTCGCGGTAAGGAATCTGACTTAAATAGTCAAAAGTAACCTCGTTTTGAGCTTTTACCCATTCTGCGGTCTCGTCTGATCTGTCGTCTTCCAACCATCGGTAGGGATCAGTTACAATTGTTCCAAAATAATCGTCTGACACGCTGTCTTTTCTAACTTCAGGGTACGGTTTTACTTTGATGTCCACACGAGTTTCGGCTTTCTTTTCTCCTTCACCACAAGCAAATAAGCTTAGAATAGAGGAGGCTATGATTAATTTTTTCATCGATTTGTTTTTGTTTTCAATGGTAAACTTAATCATTTGATTAAAATCAAAAATGGATTTAGTAAATCGAAAGGATAAATAGTACTTTAGACCTTGATTTCAAATCAAAAAATATGAAGAAAATAATTGCTGCTTTAATGGTTTGCATGATTGCAATATCTTGCTCTCAATCAACTGATAAAAAGTCCGAATCAAATAATCAAGATGGTCAATTTGAGGCATTCAAAACTGAGTTCATTGATCAATTGTGGAAAGTTTTTCCATCATGGGCCGCAGGAGAAGGCATGCACGACTATGATCAAGAATTGAGCATTCCCGATGAGGCAAATAGAGCAGAAGTTCGCTTGTTTTTGGATTCTTCTAAAGCGCGGTTGAATCGATTTAAAATGGAATCCCTTTCAGGAGGAAATACGACTGATTATTACCTGATTCGAGACTTTATTGAGGGGCAATATTTCAATGTCAATGAAATGAAATCCCATGAATGGAATCCTTCACAATACAATTTAGGTGGTCAATTCTTTACTGTATTAAATTATAGAGAGCATTCCATTGATCAGCGATTACAGAATATTTCAGTGAAACTGGATCGTGTCAAAAATTATTATACTGCTGCTAAAGAACAAATTAAATCACCGACATTGGTTCACACCAACTTAGCCATTCAGCAAATAAGAGGATCCATCAGTGTGTTTGACCAATCCATTAGAGATTCGTTAAAATCTTCCACTTTAAAGGAATCAGAGAAAAAGACAATCAATACAAAGTTAGATTCAGCCATTGCGGATATCAATGAATTTGCCACTTGGTTGGAAGTTGATTTGAAGCCATTGGTAGAAAGTGGAGAGCGAGCCATTGATTTCCGTTTGGGAGCAGATTTATATGAGAAAAAGTTCAAACACAACATGTCCTCTTCTTTTACGGCGAGAGAAATCTACCAAAAAGCGATAGAGCGCAAAAATGACCTGCATGGAAAAATGTTTGAATTAACACAAAAGATGTGGCCGAAATACATGGCGGATACTAAAATGCCTGAGTGGAAGGAAGACGCCATTAAAATGATGATTGACACTTTGTCTTCGATTCATGCGCACAGAGATTCATTTATAGTAACTATTCGAAAGCAAATTCCCCAATTGGAGCGCTTTGTTACTGAAAATGACTTATTGACTTTGGATCCTGAAAAACCTTTGATTGTAAGAGCTACCCCAGAATACATGAGGGGAATTGCTGGAGCGTCTATTTCTGCTCCTGGACCTTTTGATTTAGAAGCTGAAACGTATTACAATGTAACGCCTTTAGACGGTTACACTCCTGAGCAAGCAGAGAGTTATCTGCGTGAATACAATCAATATGTTTTGCAAATATTGAATATCCACGAAGCCATTCCGGGCCATTATACACAGTTGATCTACAGCAATCAGTCGCCAAGTTTAA
Organism: Acidiluteibacter sp.; assembly: GCF_055129545.1. NCBI lineage: Bacteria > Pseudomonadati > Bacteroidota > Flavobacteriia > Flavobacteriales > Cryomorphaceae > Acidiluteibacter > Acidiluteibacter sp. Next base: position 35,118 of record NZ_JBSRUB010000026.1, read on the forward strand.
TCAAGAGTATCTTAGGAAATGGAGCCATGATGGAAGGCTGGGCAGTGTATTCTGAATTGATGATGCTGGAGAACGGATACGGTAAAAATTCAGATGAATTGTGGTTGATGTATTACAAATGGAATTTGAGAACGGTGTGCAACACTATTTTGGATTACGGCGTTCATGTTTTGAGCATGAATGAAGAAGAAGCCCTTCAATTGCTGATGAAAGAGGCATTTCAGCAAGAAGAAGAGACGAGAGGAAAATGGAGAAGAGTGCAATTGTCGTCAGTGCAATTGTGCAGCTACTTTACAGGATTTTATGAAATTATGGATCTGCGTGAAGAATTAAAGAAACGAAAAGGCACCGATTTCGATCTGAAAACCTTCCATGAAGAATTTCTAAGTTTTGGAAGTGCACCCGTGAGGTATATTCGATTGTTGATGATGAATTAGGGTAGTTTACTCATAAAATTCATCTAAACTAACTTCGACATCATAATTTGATGTGTTTTTTAAATCGTGGAACCAGTATAGTGAAGAAACAATAGAAAATGAAACTGAAGTATCGGATTTAGCTGTTTGAGCAGTTTGCCATAAAATATCTTTTGCATCTGGAAAATCTCCCTTCACTAATTGATCTGAGAAAAGCCTTTTCAATAATGTATTTTCAGGCATACCAAAAGCGATTAATCTTAAAAGTTGAATTTCTGTCCATTTGTCAAGGTCCTTTAACGCATCTAATTTAGTGGCTGTTATTTCTAAATTAAACTGAACTGCTTCAGGATGTGGAAATTTCCCATTAAACGCTTTGTATAACAGTTGACCTGCATTAAAAAACTTTTCATGAAAAGATAGCTCTGGGTACTCTTCCCACATTTTTTCATTGACAATTTCATTGGATAGATTATCAATCTGACCAATACTTAATGAGTCGCTAAATAAGTATTTCAATACAATTTTAGCTGCTTCATTTGTTTCAAAATCAGTTAAACTCAAGAAACACATTTCTTTAATTTCTTCATCCTTAATCTCAGAAACTCCTTGATAATCCATTAATTCAAGTAAATCTTTAAAGTTTTGGAGATTCCAAGCATTTGGTAATTCTTCAATTGTTTTGAATTTTGAAACCTGAATATTAAATTTTGCGTTCATCATTATTAATTTTTCTAATTGGTTAAGTGATTTTTATTTTTTGATAAATTGATCATTGAAATTAAAAATCCACTTAGCATTTCGATTGAAAACTCCCTAGTATTACAATTACTATGGCATTATGTCCGTTTCTCTATTTCTTCCTGATTCCCTTGATAAACTGTGCGACTAGGTAATGGAATTTTGATTCCTTCCTTATCCAATGCTTTTTTAACGGCTTCTAATTGTTCCCAGTAAGCGGGCCAGTATTCAATGGATTCTACCCAGCATCTTGCCACTAATTTCAGTTCGTAATCTCCGATGGCATCTAACCAAACATCAACAGGTAAATGCTTTGCTAATTTTGGGTGAGCACTCATTGCCTTTATAATGATCGGTCTTAGTTGATCGATGTCAGCATCAAAAGAAAATTTTAGATTCAAATCCACTCTGCGGTGGGGTTCCATCGTGCGGTTATCGACATCGCTATTGGACACATTTCCATTGGGCATGGTGATTATTCGTCCATCAAAAGTGATGATGCGCGTATACAGAATGTCAATTTTCTCAACATGGCCCAAGTTATTGTTGACATTGATTAAATCACCTACTTTAAATGGCTTGAAAACCAATATCAATAGTCCACCTGCAAAATTGGATAAACTACCCTGCAGAGCCAAACCGATCGCAATCCCCGCAGCACCAAAAATGGCGAGAAAGGAAGTTGACTTAATCCCCAAAATGGAACCAATTATGAAAATTAAAAATCCATAGAGCAGAAAAGTACTGAGGCTTTCTATAAACGTTTTAAGTGATAACTCTACATTTGATCGTTTCAAAACTCTACTCAGAATACGTTTTAGCACTTTTATCAGGAATAAACCGAGGACAAAACTGATTATCGCTATCAGCACATCTGGGCCAATTTCAATTAGAAAGTTGAGGATTTTTGATTTGAATGTAAAAAAAAGGTCTTTGTCCATATTATTTGTTGCTGGTAAATTACCAATAAAATTGGGCAATGAAAGGGATTCAATAAATTAACTAGATACTCACCTTTCTTGATATAAAAAGGAGCTATCTAGTTTATGGCAAATGAATCAAGCGATTAATCTGTTTTGATTTTGATTTCGCTTGCTACTTTTCCTGTTTCGGCATCAAATTGAATTCTTATAATTTGGTAAGAACATTTTTTACAGATCCCATCGAAGTAATAATAAGTGAGTTTATCGCCCAATTCATATCCTTTTCGGTTATAATGTTCTACTAATCCTCTTCTTAGTGTGATACTGTTCCAAATGGCGTGTGGATATTCTTCCAACACCTTTATTTTAGCATTCTCCAATGAAGTTAAATCTCCATTGGCCAATTGAATAGCGTATCCTAATTTTATTAAATTACTATCTTTTACATTGAATTTATTATCCAAATAAAAGGATAAGGAGTCTATTAATGAAGCGTCGGTATACAAATGATATTTAGCCTCAACCCCTAAAAGAGTAGTGTCAAATCGAATGCTGTCCTTCGGTAATAAACTGTCTGGTACTTTTGTTATTTCATTTTGAACCAAAATCGTGTCCAATCTAAAAGTAGGCTCCATCGTTACGTTTCGATTCAAATAATCTCCCATGTAATTTTGAATCGATTCAATTGATTTTGCTCTTGGATCAACTTTAACAATGACTTCTTTTTCAGTAGAACTTTTTGTGGTGCTCTTTTTTTTGGTTTGCGCAACTGAAACTAAAGACAGCAATAATGCGAGGATGAATAGATTTGTTTTCATGATCTGAACTTAAGAAAATACGACTGTATTGTTATTGATGACTCCCAATGGTTTTCCAGTTAATTGCATTCCAATGAACGGACTATTTTTTGATTTTGAAACAATGGACTTTTTGTCCAAAGTCCAATTTTCATCAGGAGCGAAGAGTGTTAAGTTGGCAGCTTCACCGACTTTAATATGGATTGGTGCAAGATTCAATACTTTTCTAGGATTCTCGGCCAACTTTTCTATAATTTCTTCTAACTCAAGTTTGCCTTTTAATGCAGTGTTGGCTGCTCCAAATGCCGTTTGCAGATTAATGATTCCAAAAGCAGCATGATCAAATTCCCGCTTTTTTGCTTCAATGTCCTCAGGTTCGTGGTTGGAACTAATGACATCGATTGTATTGTTCTTCAACCCTTTTATCAATGCCGCAATATGCGTTTTGTCTCGAAAAGGCGGTTGTACTTTAAATCGAGTATCAAATTCTTCTAGATGACTATCATCCAGTAGGAGGTGAGCAGCGCTTACATCTGCGGTTACTTTTAGTCCTTTTTTCTTAGCGTCTTTGATCAATTCCACACTTTTTGCCGTGCTGATGGTTGAAAAATGCATTTTGCTTTCCGTGTATTCCAATAAATACAAATCTCTGTTCACAATAATTTCTTCGGCCAATGCTGGAATTCCCTTCAATCCTAAATGCATGCTTTTTTCGCCTTCATGCATCTTGCCTTTATAGCTCAAATCTTTGTGGTCTGCATAATTAATCACCAACCCATCAAAAGCTTTGCAATAGAGCAGGGCTGTTTTTAATAAATTCGGATTTTGGATAGATTCTTTTCCATCGGTAAAAGCAACGGCTCCTGCATCATGCATGTCAAATAATTCAGCCAATTCATGGCCGTGGATTCCTTTTGAAATGGCTCCCATTGGCAAAATATCCACCACAGCTCCTTTAGCTTTATTAATGATGTATTGAACGATGGATTTACTGTCAACTGCTGGTTCTGTAGCGGGTGAAAGTGCAACTGCAGTAAAACCGCCCTTTGCAGCAGCAGCGATTCCACTTTCTATGGTTTCTTTGTGCTCGTTGCCTGGGTCTGAAAAGTTGGCACATATGTCCAACCAGCCTGCAGAAACATGTAGATTTTTATGGGTGTAAACAGTGACTTTGTCAGGAGCGGTTAGTTTTTTACCAATTGCCTCAATCTTTCCATTATTAATGTAGATGTCAACAATTTGATTGTGAAATTCTGAATTCTTTGAAATCAATTTGGCCGATTGGATAAAAAGCTTCATTCTCGATTGGTTTTAATGGTAAAGTCGCAACAAAATTACTTCAAACCCTAGGAATAGCAAACATAAAATGATGCAATACTTCCACAAGGAAATCCCTTGGTTGTTTTCTGTAATTTCTTGACTTAATAGTTCGTTGCTAGTATTGAGGATCGAATACCTGTTCATTCCATTCTGATCCAATTCATTTCTCAATTCCTCAGAGTTGTAAAAGTGCATAGAAGATTCTCTTCGATCATAATTAAAACTAACGCCATTAATCGGTTGTTCCGAATCGAAGATGGAATAATTGCCTGCTGCAGGGATCTGACCATGGGTAAATAATGCCGTTTCTCCATTTACTTTTCGCTGCTCTGGTATAAAATCTACTTGTTTACCTTTTATAGAAAGAGGCGTTTCACTTTTACCGATAGCTTCCGCTTCCAATTTATTATTGTCGCTTAAAAAGTAAAATAAAGGATGTGTTTTCTGACTTCTCAAAGCGATATTGTAGAGGGTAGGAACGAAAATGGCGTGTTCTGTAAAATTACTCGATGCTGTTTCTAAATCCGTTGCCAAGACATAAACGTTTCCTTTCTCAAAATTAGATCGAATTAAAAATGGCTTTCTATTTTGCAACCGCAGTAAAACCTCACCAGTTGATCTCAATTCAACGTATTTGGTAACGATTGGAAGGTTTAAATTCTTAGGAACATTATCAAATACATTCTGATAAATAGGAGCTTCAGTATTTATGTAATCGACTTTAGAAGCTCCGGTTACCATCTTTCCGGATGTCATTGAAAAAGCCAATAAAGCAGATTCTGTAGTCGTTTTTTCAGCTGTAGAACTCGCAATAAATAAGCTACCTCCATTGCTGACAAATTTTTTCAATTCTTGAATTAATCCACTCGAATAATTAGAGATGCCATTCACTATGATCAATTCTTGCTGATTAAAAGATGAATAATCGACTTGATTTTTTGACGTCTGAATCAATGTAAAATAATCATCTCCTCCAAACAATGCATTGAGTGCTTTGCTTGATTCTGATTCATTTATAACCATGACGTTAATGTTCTCTTTCAGGGTGTAACTAAAGTAGAAATCATCGTCGAAAGTGATGGGGTAGTCTTTAATACTAATCTTAGCGGATTGAATTCCTTTTTCAGAATTGGTATAACTTAAGGTATCCGTGGTACTTTCATTTGGTCCAATGTTGAAACTTCCGGGAGTTTTAGTTTGTCCATTAATTTCTAGTCGAATGGGAATATTTTCATAGTTCTTATCAGAAGCGTTGGTAATCTTTACGACCATTTTTTCGGTACCATTTCCTTGTCTAAAAGGGCTATAGAACCAGCAACTGTCTATAAAAAGGTTAGAAGCAATGGTAGATTCCATGGGTACAAACGTCAACGGAATTAGTGTGTCAAGCTTTAATGCTGAAATTGTTGATGTAGACTTCTGAAAATCTGAAACGACATATAACTGTTTGTTGGGAGCATCATTGGCTACCAATATGTCTTTCAATCGTTGTTCTATTTCTGCAATGGTTTTTGTAGCGGGACTTAAATTCACCGCTTGAATCAATTCTATAAATTGTTCTTTGTTGACCGCACGTTGATGCTTCCCTTCAAAATCATTGGTGAGCAAAACAAATTGATCATCCGGTCGATAGGCGTCTAAAATACTTAAAGTCTTATTTTTGGCTAGGTCTAATAATTGACCATTGTTACTTTCAGCTTGCATGCTAAAAGAATTGTCAAGGTAAATTCCAACTAGTGAGCTTCCAACTTTTGGCGCAGAATTGCCTGAAGGCAGAATAGGTTGAGCAAATGCAAACACTAAAAATGAAATGGCTAGAATTCGACTCAATAAAACCAATAAATGCTTGAGTTTATTGGCCGACTGTGTCTCTTCTTTAATGTCCTTTAGAAAACGAATATTGGTGAAATAGACAGTTTTGTATCTTCTAAAATTAAATAGATGAATGATGATAGGAATCGCAATGGCGATCAAGGCGTAAAGGAAATTGGGGTATACAAACGTCATCAAAGGTCGAAATTACAAATTAGTACCCAGTTGGACACTAATTTTTTTGATGAATTTGAAACCATTGTTGTGCAATGATGGTTTTTGCATCTTCAAAAGTAGAATTTAAGAAGGTAGTCGCATCCATTCTAATGAGTTCGATGTTTTCGTTTTCATCTTCAACTCCACCACCGGCACTGGTTTGGTTGCTCACTTCAGCGTAAAAAAGGGTCATCTTTTCTGTCACTGGTCCAGGAGTCGTGTAGAAATTTGCGATTTCTTTGATGGAATCTGTTTGGTATCCTATTTCTTCTTCAATTTCTCGCTTAGCGGTAGTGATGGCAGACTCCCCAATAACGTCTCGTTTTCCAGCCGGAATTTCTATGATTTCTTTTTCAGCGCCCACTCGATATTGCTTCACTAAGATAATTTGCTTCAACCGTGTATCCCATACCAATGCTGCAACTGAATCAAATAGATTAAACTGTTCTCGGTCTATTATTTTACCGCTTGATTCATCTTCCAATTGAATTTTATATAGCTCATAAAATCCTTTAAAAACCGACTTTTTTTCTCTTATTTTCATTCCTATTGGTATCTTTAACGTTTTTTTAAAGCAAAGTTAAGCTAATTAGAAGCAAATAATTGAAGCTAAATCAGATTGATGATGGAAGTTGAAACACTAGATTTTGAAGATATTAGGCCACTACACGACAGTGAGGTAAAGGAAGGCATAACGCGCTTATTAGCAGTAAAAGAGTTTCGCGGAATGGTGGAATACGCTTTTCAAGGTATGGTTCCTTTTGAAAAGGTAGTGGAGCAATTAAAAAGCATTGAAACAGTGAAACAATTTCAAAGTGGCCTAATTACGAAGATGCTCGGTTTTGTCATTCAAAAAACCTCTGATTCATTTACTTTTTCAGGACTAGAAAACATAAAAAAAGACAAGGCTTATCTGTTTTTATCTACCCATAGAGACATTGTGTTGGATTCAGCTTTGATGAACCTAACACTAAACGACAATGGCTACGAAACGGCTCGAATTGCTATCGGCGACAACCTTGTGAAGGAACCTTGGATCAATGATTTGGTAAGGCTGAATAAGAGTTTTATTGTAAAGAGAGGAAAACAAGGAAAGGACAAAGTAATTGCATCTATTCAATTATCAAATTATATCGCACATTCCATCAATACAGATCACCAAAGCGTTTGGATTGCTCAGCGTGAGGGAAGAACGAAAGATGGAATTGATAAAACGCAACCGGGTTTAATCAAAATGTTGTCCATAGCTGGCCGTAAAAGTCCTGTAAAGCATTTACAGTCATTGAATATAGTTCCAGTTTCTATTTCTTATGAATACAATCCATGTGATGCCATGCTATTGCCAGAATTATTGGCAAAAAGCGAGGACCGAGAATACATTAAATCTCCTATGGAAGATTTGATGAGTATGATGAAAGGGATAGAGGGGAAAAAAGGTCGCATTCATATCCACTTTGGGAAACCATTGAACGAGAGTAGTAATAATTTGGAAGATGTAGTAGAAGAGAAGTTTGTAAGTCAAATAGTCGCTTTAGCGGATCATGAAATTTATCATACTTTTAAATTATGGCCGACCAATTATATTGCATGTGATTTGTTAAAAGGATCTCAAAATTGGAGCAAGGAATATTCTGAAGAAGAGAAAGCTACGTTTGAAAAAGTAATGACGAAGAGAGTTGGTTCAGTAGAAGGAGATGCCGACAAATTACGCGAGTTGTACTTAAAAATGTACGCCAATCCTGTTATCATGAGGATGACGGATGTAAACGAATCGGAATAAATTAATTCAATACTTTTCGAATACCGATAAATACCAATATAAAAGCGGAATAGTAAATGAAGAAAGGGATGATGTATGCTCCTAAATTCATTGCCAACATTCCACCCATTATCAACAATTGAAATCCTAATCCGAAAGTAGAAACCGCTGTCATCAACCAATTGGGAACGTCTTCATCTTCAGAAGCAGATCTGTCCAATTGATAAATAATCCGATCGAACAACGAGTAAAATAACTGGTACAAGGCAAACAGCACATTTACATTGCGTTGCTTTTCGCCTTTTAATGCTTTAGGTGCTTTTAGCTCAAATACTCGACTAGTGGTATCTCCATTATGTTTATTTCTAAGAATCACATAGTAATAATTGTACAACGTACCTTGTAATTGCAATCCAATAAAAGCTAAAATAGTCAGGAAAAATGACGAGCCTGTAATGTATTGAATAGTGAGCAATAGCAGTAGGTTTAGGATAATATCTGAAACAGAATCTAAGTATCTACCCACATAAGAAGGTTGTTTTTTTAATCGTGCCAATTCGCCGTCTGCAGCATCCAAAATACTCTTTAGAATTAAGAAAAATGCAGTTGCCCAATAGTATTCGTGCAACATACACACAATGGCAATAATTCCTGATACAACAAATGCCAATGTAACGTGAATGGCTGTAAAAGAGGTGTTTTGAAGTGACTTCGCAATAACTCTTGCGACTGGTCTTCCGTAATCGGACAAATCAAAGAATTGATTTTCCTGAGGTAATTTGGACATGATAAAAGCGACGCACTTGGAGGGGTTAAAGCTACTACGACTACACGCACGCTTTCTTAGTTATCCTTGTACATTTGATTGCGAAATTACGACGGAATTCTCAAATATTTAACAATCTAAAAGTTAAACTGCAATCGAACATTCAGTTGCCTCGAAGTTAGGTAGTTTGGAACTGCATATTGCCGATTACTTACATCCGTTACCCACAAATATGAAATGGTGTTGTTTCGTTGCAATAAGTTAAACACTTCTGCACTTAGCCAGATACTTTTAAAATGTCGGAAAGGATTCTTTTCGGAAAGTACTCGTTTTTCAGATTTTAACAATTTTGAGAAACCGATGTCTACTCTTAAATAAGAAGGAATTCTCAACGTGTCTTTATAGCGCTCATTTGAAGGCGGTCCAAATGGCAAACCTGTGGCAAAATGAAAGGTCAGGTTTGCTTTTAAAGTGGGGTTCTTTGGCAAATAATCTTGGAAGAATAAACTAAAGTTGAAACGGTGGTCTGTTGGACGAGGAATATATCCAGGCTCATGACGAATACTATATTTTATAGTATCATTAAATGTAAAGTTTGGAATTATCTTCTCATCTTCAGTGTTATAATTATCTATATAAAAGTCATCAAGAATGTCTTCTTCCGTTTTCATTAACCCAATTGTCGCCCAAGATTCTACGCCTTTTACGAACTCCCCATTTACTTTCATATCCACACCAGTTGCATAAGCGTTGGCATTGTTCTCAGCATAATAACGAATTCTAACGTTATCAATTTCGTAAGGGATTACATTGGTCATGTGCTTGTAATAAATTTCTGTTGTCCATTTAAATGGACGATCCCAAGCTTTAAAATTATAATCAATTGCTCCAACGACTTGAATGGATTTTTGAGACTTAATGTTTTCATTCAATTCACCTTCAAAGTTTCTCAACTCTCGGTAAAAGGGTGCTTGGTAATAATAACCGCCCGAAACTCTAAATAAATAATCTCTTTTCCAGTTTGGTTTGATGGAAAAACTAGCTCTAGGACTTACTACATTGTCATTGTTAAAAGTCCAATAATTTGTTCGTATCCCTGCGGTGAAAGCTATTTCGGTCGTATCTTTTAATCGGTAAACCCAATTTCGTTGAATGTAACCAGTAACCCGATTGGAATTGATTTCGTTTCTTGCTTTATAAACGCTACTTAATTCTAACTGCTGATCCCTAATCTTTTGAATTGTTGTAAAGTCCGTAGAATCATAACCAATGTAATCTCTTGGGTGAGGGAGTGAATAGCCAGCTGAATCTATCATGTTCCATTCACTCAATTTATCTTTGATCATTTCGCGTTGCAATTTAGCTCCCCATTCCCAAGAACCATGATTGACAAACATCTTACCTTTATGTTCTACATTGACAACGCTCACTTCAAGCGTATTCCGAGCGTGATTTCTAAAACCACCAACCCCACGATTAAATGCGACATCGCCAAAATTATCACTACCTAAATCTCTTTCAAGCTCATCAATGTAATATTCACCCAACACATCAAAAGTTTCATCTTCATATGCTTTGTATGCCGAGGTGATCAACTTCAAAGAAGTACTCGCATTTGGTTTATATTCATTGCTAATTGCACCAAAATAAGTTTCATACCGATTCAATTCTTGACCTTCAAAATAAATCGTCAATCTCAACGCCTCATTAACAGTTCCAAATTCGGTGGTACGAGTCTGCGGGATAAAATTGTATTCGTTCCTAGAAATATTACCCAAAAAACCAATTTCCCATTTTTCAGAAATGTCATAAGTAATATAGGTTTGGGCATCAAAAAAATTAGGACGGTATTGGCCATCAGTATCTAAACTTCCTAAAACATAACGGTTGGTACGGTAACGAATTCCCGCCAAATAAGTCAATCGGTGATTACTATTAGAACCTTCTAAATGCATGCTAGCTCCTTGTAAACTTCCGGTTACAGATCCGGCAAACTCTTTGGGCTCTTTGTATTTAATATCCAATACCGATGAAAATTTATCACCGTATTTGGCATCAAACCCACCAGCAGAAAATTCTATTTCTGAAACCATGTCAGAATTGATAAAACTCAATCCTTCCTGTTGGCCGGATCGAACTAAAAATGGACGGTAGATTTGAATATCATTGACATAAATTAAGTTCTCATCGAAATTCCCACCTCTTACAGAGTATTGGCTGCTTAACTCATTATTGGAAGTTACACCTGGAAGCGTTTTTAAAATGGATTCAAAATTTCCTGAAGGGTTTGGAATTAGGTTAACGGTTTTTGGATCAATTCGCTGCATGGTCGAAGTTCGATTCCGTTCTTCTTGAATACCCACCTCATTTATTTCATATGATTTAGACGCAATTGTAGCGTTTAATTCCTTTCTTTCACCTTCTTTGAGATTGATGGAGTAAGTTTGAATAGAATAACTAATGTGGGAAACAATAATCGTTAAGTTCTTATTTGCAGGAACATCCAATTTAAACGCTCCTTTAGAGTTTGATGTCGTACCGCCAGACTCCCCTTTTACGGAAATATTTGCAGCAAAAATGGCCTCCCCATTTTCATCTGTAATTACACCATAAATTTCAGCCAACTGCGCATTTGCAATCAATGTGAAGCCAATCAATATAAAAAGTAGAGCGCATTTTTTTAACATCGGAGGCAAAAGTAGTAAAATCAGGGAATGTAAACTTTAATTTAATTGATGTAAAAACATTAGCAATACTGTTTTTATTGTACAGCAGTGGTGCTTACTTTTACTCCATGGTTAAAAATTCAGAAATAAGTCGATTCAATGTGCGTGTTTATGGTGTTATTTTTTCAGACGACAAACAAAGCATTTTGGTTTCAGATGAATTTCGTTTTGGACGCTCTTTTACCAAATTTCCAGGAGGAGGGTTAGAATTTGGAGAAGGAGTATTGGATGCATTAAAAAGAGAGTTTCAAGAAGAGATGGAAATCGAAGTTCTCAATGCTTCCCTATTTTATATCAATGAAAAGTTTCAAGATTCCGCCTTCAGTAAAAAAGAACAATTGCTGTCCATTTATTACATTATCGACGAGTACAGTGGTCAATTACCTGGCATTTCAAAAAGTCGTTTTGACTTTGAACCAATAGAGGAAGCCCAATCTTTTAGATGGTTAGAAATTTCAAAAATGAAAGGAGACGAATTTACTTTTCCTGTAGACAAAGTAATTTGCAGTAAAATTAAATTGCTATAATTTAGGTTGTTGTAAATTAAAATGGAAACTTTCTAAACTCTTTTGTTCAACAATCATTATTTATTTTACCTTTGCCGCGTTATTGGTTTTTGACCCTCACGGGTCGGAATTAAAAGGGAATTCGGTGTAAATCCGAGACTGTTCCCGCAGCTGTAAGCTTCAATAACTCTTTTACAACCCTTTGCCACTGTCCGCTAACACCGGATGGGAAGGCCGTTAAAAGAGGAAGTGAGTCAGAAGACCTGCCTATAACTTATAATGCTTTCGGGATAAAAGTGAAGTATAGGTTATTTGTCCGCCATTTAGGGTAATCTTTCTTTTCATTTTCCCGGTTTAAAAATTTAATAATCAACAAATTAATTTAAACCGATGAGAAAAATCGTACTATTTTTTGTGGTAGCTGTAGCTGCTAGTTCTGCATTTTCGCAGAAAGTAATCCTTGTAAATGGAGGCCAATATGGCAACAACTCCAGTAATGTGAATGTAGTCACTTATGATGTGGCTTCAAAAGTGTACACCACCATTGATACCATTCAAACACAATCAGTTCAAGAACTTTTAATTGATGGGAATATAGCTTACGTGGCTGCCCAAGATTCAATAGTTGCTTATGATTTAACAACCGATAAAAGAATTGCAGCTAACACGTTTGCTGGCTTAAGTACCAAAACCATCTTGGTTTATAACAATTATTTGTTAGCCGGAAATTGGTACGGACAAACTTCAAACAACTTATACATCTATGACAAGAATACCTTAGCGCTTGTAGATTCAGTTCCTCAAATCAGTAAAGGCGTATCGAGTATGTTAATTTATGATACCACTTTATACATCGCTCAAAATTATTCCACCATTGGTTACACTGATTCTGCCGGATATTTAGCAGTAGTAAATTTAAATACAATGGATTATGTGAATGATATTGTATTCAATAACAATGGGGAAGATTTAGGTCACTTAATTCAAGACCCAAGCGGAAATGGATTAATGGCGATTAACTCCGTGTCTAATACCATTTCGTATTACAACTACTTTTTCCCACTTACTTCAACTGATTCTATTGGTTTTGACATTTCAGCAAATGTTTCAAAGCAGACGATTTTTAATGATACTTTGTTTTTAGAAATTAACGATAGAATAGGTGCTTATAATTTATTAGGTCGATCAATTATCGATACCAATGTGGTGGATTATAATTCAATTGCTTTTACTTATGATACACTAAACGGATTATTTTACGCCACAGCAAGCGACTTTTTTAGCTATTCTGAGGGAAAAATATACGATAGAAGTGGAGCGTTGATTGATACCATGATTGTTGGTTTTTCTCCTGAAGTGATTGGAATGTACTACAACCAAACAACAGGTGTTAGCGAGCAAATTGCTGCGCAGTTGAACGTGACTGTTTACCCAAACCCAACCGCAGATTATATTACTGTTTCTTCTAAAAATAACGAATCATCGATGCAGATTAGAATAATTGATCTCAATGGGAGAGTCGTTTATGATGGAAATAAAACCAGTAGTTCTGATTTGAAATTGGATTTGTCATCTTATCCTTCAGGGACGTATTTGTTGATGGCATTGTCTGGCAAAAATTATACTGTTCAGAAAATAATTAAGAACTAATGAAATACTTAATCAATATACTTTTATTGATGAGTTCAACTGTGCTTTTAGCACAAGGTCCTTATGCACAGCGAGCTGGTTTGGCGGGCAGCAGCGCAATGCATAAAGATTCTTCTGCATTCGTAGGTTGGGCGAATCAATGCATAATCCAAAGAGGTCTGCAGGATACTGCAGACGCCTCTTTTGGTTATGCTTCAGTTGGAACAGCTTCTTCAGCAATTGGAAAAGCTGGTTTAAACGGAATTGTTAGTTTGGGGGATGGAGGCAAAGCTGTTTTACAGTTTGAATATCCGATAACAGATGGAATAGGGCCTGACTTTGCCGTGTTTGAAAATTCTTTTTCACCAACTTTCTTGGAATTAGCATTTGTTGAAGTGAGCTCAGATGGTCAAAATTATTTTCGATTTCCTGCTCATTCATTAACAGATACCACACAACCTATTGGTGGTTTTGGAGCAGTTGATCCGACAAACATCAACAATCTAGCAGGTAAATATGTGGCCAATTATGGAACTCCATTTGATTTGCAAGAGCTTCCAAATTCACCATTGCTAAATAAGAGTGAAGTCACTCATGTTCGTTTGATTGATGTGGTTGGAACCTTAAATGATCAATATGCTTCTTACGATACAGCAAATAGAGCGATACAAGATCCATATCCTACGCCATTTGCTTCGTCTGGATTCGATTTAGATGCTATTGGAGTCATTCATTATAAAGTGACTAGTTTGAATGAGAATAAGCTGCGTGTTGTTTCAGTATATCCAAATCCAATAGAAAATAAAATCAATATAATTGGGTTGAAAAAAATAGTAGACTATCAGCTGACCAATGCATTTGGAAAAAGGATTCAATCTGGAAAAGTGCTGAATCAAATTAATTTTGAAGGAATTGATTCTGGAATCTACTTTTTGAATTTAATTGATAATCAACACTCACAAGTTTTAAAAATCATTAAGCGATAATGTTTCGATTACTCACAATATCAGCAGTATTGTGGATTGGACTTTCACCTCTGAAAGCTCAATTTGGAGTAAACGATACCACCAAAATAAAGGAGGTAATTATCGAGAGTTTTCCTGCTATAATTTCACCTGAAACCGCATTTAAATCTGTGGAAATTGATTCTGTCGCGTTGAGTGACAAGAGCAGCGGAAACCTAGCAGATGTGCTAAATGAACATTCTACGATTTTTGTAAAATCATACGGCAGTGGGGGATTGGCCTCTGTTTCATTCAGAGGGACTTCGGCATCTCACACCATGTTGCTTTGGAATGATATACCAATCAATTCATCGCTTAACGGGCAAGTTGATTTTTCATTGATTCCTTTGGCTTTTTTTGATGGAGTAGGCATCGATTTCGGAGCTGCCAGTTTAGATAAAAATGCCGGAAGTTTAGGGGGAAGTATCAACTTAACGAATAGTGTAGACTATAAAAATCAACTTTCAATCGAGGCTCAGCAGCGGTTAGCTAGTTTTGGAAATAGTGGAACTTCATTCATTATTAAAGGCGGAAATACTAAAGTACAAGCCCATTTGAGGGCATTTTATAAAACAGGCGAAAACGATTATACTTATATTAATAAAGGGAAAGAAGGTTTTCCTGAAGAGCAATTGAAAAATGCTGCCATTCAACAATACGGAGTCATGGGTGAAATTTTTTACCTCCTGAATCCAAGGAATGAACTTCGAATCAACGGCTTTTATCTTGCTGCAGATCGAGAAATTCCAGCCATAATGCTGATCAATAACAACAAGGAGGGACAGCAAGATTATTCCAATCGGCTAGGAATTAGCTATACGTTAAGAAAAGACTTGTGGCAATTTAATTTTAAAAGCAACGTGTTTGATAACCAATTGAATTATGAGAATCGATTACTTCAAACTAGTTCATCAACAGCATTTAAAGGAATAAAAAATATTGCGACTGCTAGTTTTCAACCGTCTACTAAACACAGTTTTAAAACCAAGCTTCATTATGATTATGATGTGGCAGAAAATAAGGTGTATCAAGAAAATAGACGATTGGAGCGACGCTCATTTTTTCTAAATTATTCCTATTCTCCAACCAAACGAATTATCCTTTCTGCCTTAACTAGAATGGAATCTGTTTCTCGACAACCTGCTTTGGTCTTGCCTGCTTTTGGTGCTTCCTATCAATTGTTTAAGAAAAGCAATTGGTTGGTTCGATTGAATCTATCTAAAAATGCCAAATATCCAAATTTGAATGATTTGTACTGGAATCCTGGAGGTAATGAAGATTTGAAAGTGGAGAAAAGTGAAGCCATTGAAATTGGTTTAGCCAATAAATCTCTAAAAATATCTGAACAATTAAAATTGGAAGTGAATGCGAATGTGTTCTACCTAAGAATAGAGGATTATATCCTTTGGGAGCCCTCGGCTTTCGGCTATTGGAAATCACGAAACATTGAAGAAGTTCAAAGCAAGGGAGTAGAGCTAAATATAGGATTGAAAGCTAAAGTTGGAAATGTAAAAAACAGAACGATAGCTCAATATGGTTACACTTCATCCATAAATAAAAAGGTGAAACAAGTCAATGATGCTTCAGTGAATAAGCAATTGATTTATGTGCCAGAACATGCATTTAATTTAAGGTCCACCTTTGAGTGGAAAGAATGGGGAGTGACATATCAGTTAAATTACAACGCTGAAAGATATACTGCTACTGACAACAGCGAGTTTCTTCCCTTTTATACATTGCACAATTTACAAGTGCAGAGGCAACTATCCACTAAGAAACATCGTTTCGTAATTATGGCAGAAATAAATAATCTACTGGATAATAACTATGAGGCGATTCAATGGCGACCAATGCCTGGTAGAAATTATGGAATTACCATTAATTATCAATTTATAAAATAATGTCAAAAAGCTTACTTTTTTTATTTCTGATTGCATTATTATTTGCTTGTAAAACTGAAAAGGACAAAGGAATTCAACCCATTGCTAATGAAAGTGGAGTGGATGTCATTATTTTGAATGAAGGGAATTTTGGTTCTGGTAATGCTTCTATAGATTGGTACAACAGTTCGGAGAATAAAATATATGATCACGTTTTTAAATCCAATAACCAAAATAGGCCAATAGGTGACGTGGTTCAATCCATGCAGATAATAAATGACAAAGGATATATTGTGGTCAATAATTCACAGAAAATTGAAGTTGTTAACCTATCAGATTTCAAATCTATTGGCAGTATTCAAGGATTAAATTCTCCGCGATATATTTTACCAATTAGCGCAAAGAAAGCATATGTTTCAGATTTGTATGCTGACGCCATTTCTGTTGTTGATTTGGAAGATCGGATAGTAATAAAAACTATTCCGACAAATGGGTGGACCGAACAAATGGAACGCATCGAAGATACGGCCTACGTCTGTGACTTAACAAACAATCAATTACTTTTAATCGACTTAACAAAAGACTCCATTTTCAAACGAGTTCAATTGATTCGGCAACCAGGGTCAATGATTAAAGATAAAGATGATAATCTGTGGGTGTTGTGTAATGGAGGTTTTGATGAAGTGATTCCAAAATTATATCAAATTAATTCTTCAGGTAGTATTCTACAAACACTTAGTTTTAATGTAGTAAGCGAATATCCATCTCAATTGATAACGAATCAAACCAAAGATGAACTTTACTTTTTTAATAATGGGGTATTTCGGATGTCTATCGCTGATGGAAGTATCCCAAGTCAGCCCATTATAGAAAAAAATGGCCGGCTTTTTTACAGTATGGGACTACATCCTACATCAAACGAACTATATATTGCTGATGCTATTGATTATCAACAAAAAGGATTGGTTTATCGGTATGCATTAGATGGCACAGAAATCAAAACTTTCCATGCGGGAATTATTCCTTCTGGATTTATTTTTATCCCATGAAAAAACGAATTGCATTTTCTTGGAGCGGAGGAAAAGACTCAGCTCTAGCGCTTTACTTTTTGTTAAATGACGATTGGTATGACGTTGTTTATTTAATTTCAAATTTCAATTCAGATGGCAACTTAAATATGCATGCCGTATCAACTGAATTGGTTCAAAGACAGTCTGAAGCAATTGGAATTCCATTAATTGAGGTCCATGTTGAAAACAATGAAAATGGGACTTATGAAAATGCCATGAGAGAAACACTTTTAAGTCTTAAAGAAGAAGGCATTGAGGAAGTTGCATTCGGAGACATCTATTTAGAAAACTTGAAAGAATACCGTACAAAACGTTTAAAAGAAGTTGGAATGACCGCAGTTTTTCCGCTTTGGAATAAGAAGCCTGAAGATTTAATTCAGTTATTTTTGATGTATAATTTCAAGTCCATTACTTGCTGTGTGAACGAGACTTTGCTTGGGTTACCCTTTATCAATCGAGTTATTGACTTTAAATTTATTGAAGAACTTCCCGAAAATGTGGATGCATGTGGAGAAAATGGGGAGTATCATTCCTTTTGTTTTGATGGTCCTATTTTCAGTAAACCAGTAGACTTTAATATCGAAGAAAGTCGGATAAAAGAATATGAATTTAAAATGGCTGATGGAACTGTTGTTCAATCAACTTATAGATATAGTAGCTTAATTGCTTAAAATTAGTAGTTTAAAAAACCTTATCAAAACTGTTAAATCAACGTGATATTCAATTTTGAATTGCGATATTTGTTATTACACAATAATTTGACTGAAAGCGCATTTTAAGGATATGAACAAAGCTTTAAAACTCACTATATTTTTCCTTTTTCTTTTCATTTCGAGTACTCCACTTTCTGCACAAGATTGGAAAATGGTTTTAGAAGCCGTTGTTACTGAAGATGGAAGAAAATTAGGCAATGCCTCTGTAACTGTTTTTAAAAATGGAACCAAGGTAGAATCGTTGAATACTGATGCTAAAGGGAAGGCAACAGTTAAATTAGATGCAGGAGCCAACTATATGGTGACATTTTCCTCCATGGGGATGATCACTAAAAAATTAAATATTGATACTCGAAATGTTCCACCAGAAGATGGCGGACAAGATTTTTTCTTTCCTGCTGAAGTTGATATTTTTCAGAAAATTCCTGATTTAGATATTAAAATCCTGGATCAACCGATTGGTATTATTCGGTATAATCCTGGGATCTCCAACTTTGATGTAGACTTAGACCATACACGGAAGGTAAAAGCACAGTTAGATCAGCTTCAAAAAGAATATGAAGCTAAAAAAGCAGCAGAAGCTGCCAATGCTGCTAATGCTCAAAAAACGTATGACGCAGCGGTAAAAAAAGCAGACAAGTTTTTTGCTGCTGAGCAATGGAAGGAAGCGAAAGAAGAATATTTAATTGCACAAAAGGCAAAACCAGAGGAGTTGCATCCATCTTTTCAATTGGGAGAAATTCAATCTAAATTAATCAAGCAAGAGCAAGCAGATGAAAAATACAATGCAGCCATGGAAGCTGCTAATAAAGCATATGCCGCGAAAGATTTACAAAGAGCAATCGGAGAATACCAAACCGCTAAAAGCTTAAAACCCTCTGCGACTGAACCCGATTCAAAAATAAAAGAAATTCAGGGCATGTTGGCCAATCAAGCCAAAACGGAACAAGATTATTTGGCGGCAATTAATGAAGGTGATAAAGCATTAATTGTAAATAATTTGGAGCAAGCAAAAACTGCTTTTCAAAAAGCAGCAGAATTAAAACCATCTGAAACATACCCCAAGAATAAGCTAGCTGAGATCAATGACTTTATGGCAAAGTCTGCGGCAAAAGACAAAGAATATACTGCAGCGGTTGAAGCAGGAAATAAAGCAATTGCTGCAAAAGACTTAACCGCAGCCAAGGCTGAGTTTCAAAAGGCGCAAGGTTTGAAACCAAAAGAGCAGTTGCCGCAGGATAAACTGAAGGAAATTGAAGGATTAATGGCAAACCAAGCCAAAGTGGAGCAAAATTATTTAGCTGCCATTCAAAAAGCAGAGGATGCTTTAAAAGCGAATCAATATGATGCAGCAAAAGCAGGTTTTGCCGAAGCTTCTGGAATAAAGCCATCTGAAGAATATCCAAAAAACAAGATCAAAGAAATCGATGATTATTTGTCGAAACAACAAGCGAAGGAAAAAGAATACACAGATGCTATCGCCTCAGCTGATAAAGCATTAAAAGCTTTGGATTATACCGCTGCGAAAACGAGTTACGAAAAAGCCATTGGTATTAAACCGCAAGAAGCTTATCCAAAAGGGAAGATTGCTGAAATAGAAGGGATTTTGGCTGCCAATGCCAAGAAAGAGCAAGAGTATACCATGGCCATCCAAGAGGCGGATAAGGCATTAACTGCTAAAAATTATGAAGGTGCAAAAACAGCCTATCAAAAAGCAGGAGGTCTAAAGCCTGATGAGAAATATCCAAAAGATAAGTTAGCTGAGATAGATGGAATTCTTGCAGAACAAAATAAAAAGAATGAAGAATATCAAAAAGTAATAGCAGAAGGTGATGAAGCTTTAGCTGCCTCAAACTATTCTGGTGCAAAAACGGCATTTGAAAAGGCCGGAGGGTTAAAGCCTGCAGAAGCTTATCCAAAAACCAAATTAAAAGAAATCGAAGGAATTCTAGCAAAAGAAGCAGCCAACGAAAAAGCTTACGCTGATGCAATTGCTGCTGGTGACCTTTCGTTGAAAGATAAAAAGTATGATGCAGCAAAGAAAAGTTATCAAGCTGCAGCAGCTTTAAAAGCTGGAGAAGCTTATCCAAAAGATAAAATTTCTGAGATAGATGGATTGCTTGCGGAACAGGCTAAACAAGAGCAAGCCTATACTACAGCCATCACTTTAGCAGATCAAGCTTTGTCATCAAAGGATTATACAACAGCAAAAACAGAATTTGAAAAAGCAAGTGGATTGAAGCCGGCGGAAGCATATCCAAAAGATAAGCTGAAAGAAATAACGGCTTTATTAGCGGCTGCTGAGAAAAACGAAGCTGCCTATGCAGAAGCCATCAAAAAAGGGGATGCCGCATTCGGAAAAGAAACTTATGAAGAAGCAAAAGCTGCTTACAATGAGGCATTAAAGTTAAAACCTTCGGAAGTTTATCCAAAAGATAAAATAGCTGAAGCGGATGTTAAAATAGCTGCCAAACAAAAGGAATTAGAAGAAATAAGAATTGCCAAAGAAAAGGAAGCCGCTCAAGATAAGTTATACCAAGAGGCAATAGCTAAAGGTGATGGAGCATTAAAAGCTAAAGATTATGCTGCTGCTGTGACTGCCTACCAAGGCGCTTTGGCCATAAAAGCCAATGAAGTTTATCCTGCTGATAAGATTAAAGAAGCTCAGACGGCGATTGCTGCATTAGAAAAAGTAGAGCAAGAATATACTGCTGCTTTAAAAACTGGTGATGATGCGCTTGCGGCTAGTGATTTTGTGAGTGCAAAAGCTGCTTATAACAAGGCATTGGGTATTAAACCAAATGAAAAATACCCTAAGGATAAGATAGCAGAAGCCGATAAGTTGGCTGCAAATGCTGAAGCTGCTGCGTTGGCCAAAGCTGAAGCTGAGAAAAAAGATAAGGAATACCAAGATCAAATTACCGCGGCTGATGCAGATTTGAGTGCAAAAAACTTTGAATCTGCGATTAAAAAATACAATGCAGCATTGGCCATTAAGCCAAATGAGCAATATCCTAAAGACAAGATAAAAGAAGCTGATGGTTTGGTTGCTGCCGCGATGAATGCAAAAGAAGCGGCTGAAAAGGCTGCCAAAAAAGAGGCAGAGTATGCTGCATTAATTAAAGATGGTGATGCTGCTTTGAATGCCAAGAAATATGATGATGCAAAAGCAAAGTATAATGCTGCATTATTGGTTAAAGACGAGCAATATCCAAAAGATAAGATAAAAGAAGCCGATAAGATGATTGCAGATGAATTGGCTGCGATGGGTGCAAAAGAAGCGGCTGAAAAGGCTGCTAAAAAAGAGGCAGAATATGCTGCATTGATTAAAGAGGGTGATGCTGCCTTAGGTGCCAAGAAATATGATGATGCAAAGGCAAAGTATAATGCCGCTTTGTTAGTAAAAGACGAACAATATCCAAAGGACAAAATAAAAGAGGCCGATGATCTAATTGCAGCGGCTATGAATGCTAAAGAAGCTGCAAAGAATGAGGCTGAATACCTCGCTTTGGTAGCACAAGCAGATGGCGCTGTTAAGGAAAAGAAATATGATGAAGCTGTTGGCTTTTTCAAGAAAGCATTGGCAGTTAAACCTTCTGAAACTTATCCACAGACAAAGATCGATGAGCTTAATGCGATGATGGGTGAGAAGGCTGCAGCAGATGCAGCAAAGAAGAAAGCAGCTGAACAGTTGGAAAATTACAATAAACAAATTGCTGTGGCTGACGCGTTGTTAGCTAAGAGTAGTTTGGAAGAAGCGAAATCTGCCTACAATAAAGCGATTGAAATAAAGGCTGATGATTATCCTAAAAAACAAATTGAAGAGATCAATGCTAGAATAGCAAAACTTGCTGCCGATAAAGAAGCAATAGCGATAAGTAAAGAGAAGGATGCTAAATTAGATGCTGAGTATAGTAAAGTATTGGAAAATGCGAACTCTAAATTTGTATCTGCTGATTATACAGCTGCCATTGAAGGCTATAATTCTGCCTTAAAAATTAAGCCAAATGAGACCTATCCTATTGAACAAATCAAAATAGCAAAGAAGAAACAAGAGGAGCAGTTAGCTGAGGAAGCAAGAAGAAAAGCGGCAGAAGAAGAAAGTTATGAAACGAAGGCCACTTATTTGAATATTATTGCAAAAGCAGATCAGTCTTTTGCTGAAGAGGACTATCCAGCTGCGAAAGCGAAATATGAAGAAGCGTTAACTGTGATGGATGAACAATATCCAAAAGATCAGTTGAAGGCGATTATTGATAAAAAAGCCAAAGAGAAAGCAAAAGCTGATGCTGAGGCATTAGCAAAAGCTGATGCTGCTAAGGTGAAAGCAAAGTTGGATCAGGATTATCAAATTGCACTGGATAAAGCAAATGCTTTCTATGATGTGAAAAAAATGGAATCAGCGCTTGCAGCTTATGAATTTGCCTCTAGCTTAAAGCCAAATGAGCAACTCCCAAAAGAGCGAATAAAAGAAATTAAGGATCAACTAGCGATGGCTGATGCAAAAGCAGAAGAAGCTCGATTGGCAAAAGAAAGACAGTTAGCTGCTAAAGAACAAGCGGCACAAAATGAAGCTGCATTCAATGAATACATTAAAACGGCTGATATAGCTTTTAAAGCAAAGGATTTACAAAACGCAAAAAGCGATTACCAATCAGCATTGAGATTGAAGCCGGGTGAGTCTTACCCTGAAACTCAGTTAAAGTTAATAGCTGATCAGTTGGATTCTGAAAGAAGATTGAAAGAAGAGGAAGCACTTCGATTGGCGCAAGAAAAAAGAAAGCAACAACAAGAAGCCAGCAATATTAATGTAAGCGGAAAAACAGAAGCTGAAATTGAGGCAATGTATCGCGAAATGTGGTCGAAGAAAAATAGTCAAAAAGCAGAATTAAAAAATGATGAAGCAGAGCTTTTAGCTCAGAAAAAACAAGTGCAAGTAGATGCAGACGAAGCTAAAAGACAAGAAGAATTAAGACGTTTACAAGACATTACGGTTAGTTTGAATGAAAATAAACCTGCAAACAGCGAACGTTACCTTCAAAATTTAGATGAAGTAAATTCATTGGCTGACGGAATGAAGGATGGAGAGGAAGGTAGAATGATGGCTGCTAAACGATCTCGTGAAGAAAAGCAAATGGAGCTCGACGATTTACAAGAGGGAGTAACAGCAGGAAATGAAGCTAAAACCATTCAGAATGTAAATGACAACTATGAAATAGTTAAAACGAATACGCTAGCGAACGAAGAATTATTAGCGAAGAAAAAAGCGGAGCAGGATAAAAGAATCAATGCTACTCGCGATGTATTGGTTGCACTAGATCAAAAAATTCAAACGTATCGTGCTGAAAATGCAAAACAACGACTTGCTTCTACCTCGGGTTTACCAACAGCGCAGGCAGAATACATGGAAGATTTCAATACATCCAATGTGAAAGAAGCCAATCAAATCATTGAAAGTAATCAAGCGAAAATAGAAGCTTTATTAAAAGCCAAAGAGGACGCTCAAGCGCAATACAATCAAGCAATGGAGCGCAAGTCAAGTGAATTTAGAGAGGGGCATGTTGCGCGAGAAGAAGCATTTGAGCAAAACATTGACAAGCAAAATCAACGAATCAATGATGTTGATTTGGAGGCCTTTTACAGAGGGGAGAAACGACCTAGAAACGATGCAGAATTAGCGAATAAATATGCTCAAGGTGTTACTGAAGAAATTATAGATGGCGATCAGAATAGCACGACCATTAGAAGAATTGTGGTGACCGGAACTCAAGTGGATATTTATGAGAAGACTTTCTACTCTTGGGGTGCCATTTATTACACAAAAAATGGCTCTAACGTTGAAGAAGAAATGTGGACAAGAGAAACAAAAAAATAAAATGAATCGTTTTTTTATTTTTTGTTGCATCACCTTCATTTATGGTTGTAGTTCTACTGTTGAGAAAAAAATAGATTCTGGAACTGATTCAAATGGAGTTTCTGAATCTATTAAATATGCCAAAGGTTTTGAGATAATTCATTTTAATGGTTACTCGAAGTTGAAAATTTTGAATTCTTTCAAAGGAAACAATCAACAATTTGAATACATCGTTTATACTGATTCATTTCAATTGCCATCTAACGAAGCTGTTTTAATTCAATCGCCGGTAAAACGAATGGCGGCGCTTTCCTCCACTTATATCCCGTTTATAAAGCTTTTGGAGGAACGCAATTCCATCGTTGCGATCAGTGGAAAAAATACAATCTATGACAGTTTAATTTACAATCGAACAAATGAAGGACACATAAAAGATTTGGGCGAACCAACCTTGAATGTAGAGCAAACAGTGTTATTGAATCCTGATTTAATCATGGGATTTGCCATAGATGCGAAATCAATGAAGCAGTTAATGGAGTTGGAGCGCTTTGGGCAAAAACTACTTATCAATGCCGAATACATGGAAGAAACTCCCTTAGCAAAAGCAGAGTGGATCAAAGTGTTTGGATTAATCTACAATAAGCAAAAACAAGCGGATAGTATTTTTGCTGTGATAGAATCGAATTACTTGAAGTTAGTAAAAGAGGTAGAAGGTGTAGCGAAAAAACCAACTGTATTTTCTTCTGCGCCATGGAAAGGAACTTGGTTTGTTCCGGGTGGAAACTCCTTTCAAGCAACTTTGTTTAAGGATGCTGGAGCTGAATATTTATGGAAAGATAACAAAGAAAATGTAAGTCTTTCCTTGGACTTTGAGGTCGTTTTGTCAAAAGCGTTAACCGCAGATTATTGGTTGAATGTGTCAAATTTTCAAACACTTCAAGAGATCTCTGAGGCGGATGAACGATTTGAATTGTTTGAAGCATATCTCAATAAACAAATTTACAACAATACCAAAACATTGACTTCATACTATGGAAACGATTATTGGGAGACTGGTGCAGCTCGCCCTGATTATATTCTAGCAGATTTGGTACATATATTTCATCCCGACATCAATCCAAATCATGTGTTTAATTACTACCAAAAACTAAATTAGTCTTGAAATCCAACGGTATAAAATGGGGATTGCTAATTGGGTTACTTCCAATCCTAATGGTTTTGAATGTAACATTTGGATCAGTGACCATTCCTTTTTCCGATGTTTTATCTGTGCTTTCCGGATCTGGGAGTGAGTTTATCGCTTTTGATGCCATCATTTGGAATAGTCGAATTCCAAGAATCCTAACTGCTATATTGTGCGGAACTGCTATTTCAATCAGTGGATTACAAATGCAAGTACTGTTTCGAAATCCTTTGGCTGGTCCTTATATATTGGGAATAAGTTCTGGGGCAAGCCTAGGAATCTCACTGTTGGTAATGGGTGCAGGGCTCTTTTCAGTGACTACATTTGTCTACAGCAGTTGGACATTGGCTTTAGCTTCTACGATTGGTGCTTTGCTAATTTTGTTGATTGTTTTCATGATTTCTGTGAAAGTGAAAGATATAATGACCGTATTGATTGTGGGAATAATGTTGGGATCATTTACAACAGCTTTAATAGGAGTCATGCAGTATTTTAGTTCTGCTGATCAACTGAAGACTTTTATTATATGGACAATGGGAAGTTTGGATGCAGTGAACTATGAAGAAATTACTGTCATTTCAATTGTTGTACTCATTGGTTTATTGATTGGGACTTTTAATATTAAGGCATTAAACTTATTGTTATTAGGAGAAGGATACGCCAAAAGCATGGGATTGAACTTATCTCGCAGTAGATTATGGATTATACTAAGCACGGGCTTATTGGCTGGTTGTATTACGGCATTTTGCGGGCCAATTGGGTTTATTGGAATTGTGGTGCCTCATTTGTGTCGAATCTGGTTTCAAACGGCGAATTCTAAACTGCTTTTTCCAGCCTCGATCTTAATGGGCATCAATTTTATGTTATTGAGTGATTTTATCGCTCATGTGCCTAGTTCAGACTTGGTTTTGCCTATTAATTCAGTTACTGCTATCTTAGGTGTGCCAATAATATTTTGGATGGTTTTAGGGCAGAAAAAAATATCAAATAGCCTATGAAAACGCCAGTCATTCAATTGAAATCTACTTTAGTGGGATACGGTCACAAGAAAGGTGCTTGTGCAATTATGGCTCCTATAAATGTCACGGTTTCTGAAGGTGAATTTATTTGCTTAATTGGTGAAAATGGAATGGGGAAGTCGACCCTTTTAAAATCTATTTCAGGAGAAATTCCAATTATTTCTGGAGAAATATTGATCAATGGGTATATGCTTTCTACTATCTCTACTCGCGACTTGGCTGCGCAGATGAGTTTGGTGTTGACTGATCGAATTCAAATTGGATTAATTTCTGTTTTTGATTTGGTGGCTTTTGGACGTTATCCGTTCACCAATTGGTTGGCGAAAATGACCGGAAAAGACAATCAAATAGTCCATGAAGCGATGGAAAGTTGCGGTGTACTTCATCTAAAAGATCGTTTTTATAGCAATTTGAGTGATGGAGAAAAACAAAAGGTTTCTATCGCTCGAGCAATAGCTCAACAAACCCCATTAATACTGTTGGATGAGCCTTTGAATCATTTGGATTTAATCAACAAGGCTGAAATATTTAGTTTATTGATGCGGTTGTGCACCGAGCAGAATAAAACAATTGTTATTTCTACACATCAAGTGGAATTAGCCCTCCAAGCTGCAGACAAAATCTGGTTGATTAATTCCAATCATCAATTGATAGAAACTACACCCAACGAAGCGATTAAGAATAAATTATTTGAACAGGCTTTTATTAGTGATAAGGTAAGATTCGATCCGATTTCCAGAACCTTCCAATTAAAAACTACTTTGTAGGAGCACCATAGTCTCGCCTTCTGCGCTTCATTTCACGCTTATATTTACGCTTTCCTATTTTCTGATCCTTTTGATATCCATCAGATACTTCCACGCTTGGTGGTTTTCTTCCCATTCCTTTTTTGTCCACACCTTTAAATCCTTTGTAAGGATTACAACTAAATAAGAGAGAAGCAATGGCAATAAAAATTCCGATGGTTTTAGCCTTCATTTTTTAGTTTTTTGATATCCGAAATTAATCGATCCACATCCGTTTCAGAAGTTCCATCATAAAACCCTCGAATTCGTTTTTTTTGATCTATTAATATAAAATTCTCGGTATGAATAAAGTCATTCACTCCTCCAGTACCTTCTGTGGTAACTGCAAAATACGACTTTCTTGCCAGACTATAAATCTCTGCTTTGTCGCCAGTTAAAAAAGTCCATTGGTCAAGATTTGCTTGATGTAAGTTGGCATATTCCTTCAATATTTTAGCAGAATCATATTCAGGCTGAACGGTATGGGATACGATTTTGAAGTTGGTATCTTCAGCAAAGGCTTTCTGAACCCGCTCCAATTGGTTGCTCATCACAGGGCATATAGTAGGGCAGGTGGTAAAAAAGAAATCTGCTACATAAATCTTATTTTCAAGGAAGCTATTGGTTACAGTATCGCCGTCTTGATTCACTAATTTGAAATCACGAATTTTATGATTTCGAAAGGTATCACGCTGATCTTCGTCTACTAATTTAGGGTTTAAATCTTTCGGACTGTATATTTTTAGCGGTTGTTCTTTGTCTAACATAAAGTAGGCGATGAACATACCAATAACCATGATCCCTACACTAATTAGTAATCCTGCTTTATTTCCCATCAACCTTTTTATCCTGTTTGATCAATTGTCCGATATAATCATCTAATGCTTCTACTTCAATCTTCTTAATCAATATTTTCTTGTCCTTATCTAATAAATAAGTTTGAGGCGTGCTGTATACATCATAAAGGTGTCTAAAATTACTCGTGAATTCACCACCGTCAGATCCATTAATCCAATCCAAGTTATTGTCTTTGATATACTCCAACCACTTTTCATTTTCAAAATCATTTCCAACTGCAAATACTTCTAAGCCTTCACTTTTATATTTGTCATAGATTTTTTTGAGCACTGGTGTCGATTTTTTACAATGTCCGCAGTCAGGAGACCAAATGTATACTATGGTATATTTTGCTTTTACATCATACAATTGTAAATACTTCTGTTGAGAAGGATCTTTCACAATAATGTTGGGCGCCTTTTTTCCAATTAATAAAGGTTCCAAAGCATCTGTTCTTTCTTCTATCTTTTTTAATTGCTTTTCATTTACCCAGTCTGCTTTTCCGGTTAAGTAGTACTTTCGGGCCATGTGCACAAAAATGGCATCCATACCGATATAATCAGACTTCTCATAGGTGGAAGTGATGTAACTCAAGGTGTATCGAAAAATTTCAGGATTTGTCGCTTTGCTCAATAAATAATCACCGGCAACAATTATACTGTCAGGTATTTGAGGAGTTAGTTTACTGATGTAATACTCCATTTTTTCATGGTAAGCAGGACTATTTAAAAACCGCTCGTCATTAAAATCTATGTGATCAAATAAATGAGATTTAGTATAATGGTAAGCAAATGAACTATCTATTTCTCCTTTTTTGTTTTTGGGTGCCTCAGGAACAGTTGGGTACTCCATAGCCAATAGAAATTTAACAGTAAAAGCATCCTTATTTTTTTCGAAGAAAGTACTTCGATAAGTGTTCACTTCTTTGTCTAAATCGGTCATTTGACTTTCAATTTTCGACTTTTCTTTTTTAGTTAATGAGGAATCAATAGCTTGTGTTCGATAATTGGCCATTAACTTTTGACGGCTTGTCAAATAATTCATGTATTCGTAAAACAAGGTGTTTTCAGGACTGCCTTGAATCTTCATATTTTGAATCATATTGGCTGTATCTGTTGACATACTGAATTTTTGCTTGTCAACAAAAAAATCAAAATACCGCCTATTATTAGCAACCAAAGAATACATGCCCTCTTTTAATGGCTTATTTCCGGTAAAGGTGAAACTACCGTCTTTTACTAATGCGGTATCTTTATAATATTGCCCACCACCATAATAATTAGAAAGGTATATTATAGAATCTTGAAGGCCTTTGATCTTAAAATCCAATTTGTAGGAGTCTTGGGCAGAGAGCTGTATCGAAAATGCCACAAGAATGAATGATAGTAGTGCTTTTGAGTTCATCATAGAAAATTCATTTACAACCAAATTTACGATTTATCAGTTCTATATTGCCAAATTAACGAACGTTAACAGCTGATTTGTTGGAGTAGAGGAGTTCATAAGGAATGGCACAATTGATGTCCTTAATAATTCCAATTGGATGCACTATTTGACGACCAATTTCACATTTAATCAGTATTATTGAATCATGGCTACGCCCCTTTGGATTACACTTATTATTGGCTGCATTATCGCAATTATTTTTGGGATTATATTTGGATTCTATTTGTTGCAAGAGGCCTTAATATTCAATCCAGTAAAACTAAATAAAGAGTTTAAATTTCATTTTGAACTCCCATTTATTGAACGTTGGTTTAGGGTTAGTGAGACCGTTCAATTAAATGCGATTCACTTTAAGGTTGATCAACCAAAGGGGTTGATATTTTATTTACATGGAAATGCTGAAAATGTAAAATATTATGGGGAGGAAATTCAACATTTAACTCAATATGGCTATGATATTCTACTTTTTGATTACAGAGGTTTTGGGAAAAGTGATGGGAAAATAAGAAGAGAGCGAGACTTGCAACGTGATGCAAAAATCATCTACCAAGAAATGATGAAGGAATACGATGAAGCCAATATAATTATTTATGGCTATTCTCTTGGGACGGGTATTGCGGCTAGATTGGCCAACAGAAATCAGCCCAAAGCCCTAATTTTAGAAACTCCTTATTACAACTTTATTGACTTAATTCGTTGCCATAAAGCCTACTTGCCTGCTGATCTAATTACAAAATACAAATTCAGAACTGATCGTTATTTGGATCAAGTGAATTGCCCGATCTATTTATTTCACGGTACGGAAGACAAACAAGTTCCGTATAACTCAGCATTGAAATTAAGTACATTGCACCCAAAAGCGACTTTTGTGTCCATTGATGGTGGCACTCACAATGATTTGATGAGTTTTCCTGAGTACAAAAAGGCTATAGCAACAGTTTTAAATTAAGCGTATAAAGCCGCTTTATTCATTTCAGAGGTAAAGTGGAAGTTAATGTCTGGATAATTGTCCATGGTAATTTGTAATACTCCTCTAGTTTGTGCTAAAAACACCAAATTTTCATCCTTATCGTAAACGATGTAGTTGGACTTCAATCGAACAAATTCTTCTAGAATATCTTTTTTATCACAAGTGATCCAACATGCTTTGTAAAAGTTCATTGGATGGAAGTTACAAGTCGCACCATACTCGTGCTTTAAACGATACTGAATTACCTCAAATTGCAATTCACCAACAGTTCCGATGTATTTTTTATTTCCCATTCGTTGAGTAAATAATTGGGCTACACCTTCATCTGTTAATTGCGCAATTCCTTTCTCCAACTGTTTTGTTTTCATTGGATCTGCGTTGATTACTTCCTTGAATATTTCAGGAGAGAAAGAAGGGATACCTTGGAACATAAAATTTTCTCCTTCTGTTAATGTGTCACCAATTTTAAAATTACCCGTATCGTACAATCCGATTACGTCTCCTGGGAAAGCTTTCTCAATCAAGTTTTTTTCTTGAGCCATGAAACTCGTCGGGTTATTGAACCGCATTTTCTTATCCAATCGAACGTGGTGAAAGAATTTATTCCGCTCAAATGTACCTGAGCAAACCCTTAAAAACGCGATACGGTCACGGTGATTTGGATCTAAATTGGCATGAATCTTAAACACAAATCCGCTAAAATTTTCATCAGTTGGCAACACTTCTTTTCCTTCTGCTTCTCTTGCTTTTGGATTAGGAGCAATTTCTATAAAAGTGTCTAACATTTCACGAATTCCGAAATTGTTCACCGCACTTCCGAAAAACACTGGTGCAATTCGACCTTCTAAATACTCGTTTTTATCGAACGGTTCATATACGCCTTCAATCAACTCCACGTCTTCTCGCAATTGATTGGCATATTTACCCACTAACTCATCCAGTTTAGGATCAGACAAATCGCTAATGGTAACGATGTCACGTTCTATTTTAGTTTTATTTGAGCTAAATAAGTTTACATTTTTATCTACCAAATTATACACTCCTTTAAAAGTAGGTCCAATACTAATTGGCCAGCTTAGCGGACGTACGTTGATGTCTAATTTCTCTTCCAATTCATCCAATAAATCAAAAGGATCTTGTCCATCCAAGTCCATTTTATTGATGTACACGATTACCGGAGTGTTACGCATCCGACAAACTTCCATCAATCGTTCAGTTTGTGTTTCTACACCTTTCACACAGTCAATTACAAGTATTACGCTATCTACGGCTGTTAATGTTCGGTAAGTGTCTTCCGCAAAATCCTTGTGACCAGGAGTATCTAATAAATTGATTAATTTGCCTTTGTACTCAAATCCCATCACAGAGGTAGCGACAGAAATTCCTCTCTGTTTTTCAATTTCCATGAAATCCGAAGTAGCAGACTTGGTAATTTTATTGTTTTTTACAGCTCCCGCTGTTTGAATCGCCCCACCAAAAAGCAACAATTTTTCAGTCAAAGTCGTTTTCCCTGCATCAGGGTGACTAATAATTCCAAACGTTTTTCTTTTACTGATTTCTTCTTGTAACTTCATGTGGCTATTTTGAGGACGCAAAATTACGAAATTTGAAAAGGAGTTTGTTAACCAAATGAATGAAAAACTTGTTTAATAAAAGGTAAAAAGCCATCACTATAAATGGAGTAAAATTTATTATTTTCGAAAAAAAATTAACTATGGTAAAGTATTTAGGAAAAACGCTAGTATTAGCGGCTATTGTTGTGATGTCTTCATGTGGTGACAAAGCAACTAATCAAGAAGTGAAGGAAGAAGTTCAAGTAGTGGAAGAGGTCAATTTCGAATTACCTAAATTAACTAGTCAAGAATATAAATTCATTACAGAAGATTTGATTTCAAAAGGGGTAGATGTAATGAATAACGAAACTGGTGAAGCAAAATTTGAAGTGTATTGCTTTAGTGAACAAAGTGTCGTTGAGGATTGCATGAATCAATTTTCAGAAATAATAGGAGGAGAGGCACTTATCGTTGAAAATGTGATAATTGATGGAGTAGATAAACAATATGCTTATCGAATTAAAAAACAATAAATATTTAAACTAAAAACGGCTCTTTTAAATTCTAAAAGAGCCGTTGATTTTTTATTCATCTACTTTTTTAAGCTTTTGGATAATCAATATATCCTTCTGCCCCCGGAGTGTAGAAAGTATCGAAATTTGGATCAGAAAGCTTTTGATCATTCTTCATTCGTTCAACTAAGTCAGGGTTAGAAATAAATGGGCGTCCAAAAGCAATTAAGTCTCCTTTATTTGAATCTAAATCTGCTTCTGCACTTTTCTTATCATAGCCTCCAGATAAAATTAACGTTCCATTGAAATTGGATCTAAAGTAGTCTCTAATTTCAATAGGTAGTGCTGGAGCTCCCATTGCTTCATGGTTCACTAGGTGAACATATGTAACTCCCAGTTCATTCATTTTGTCTGCTAAGTATTTGTAAGTTTCTTCTTGCCCTTCAAATGGTGCTATATCATTCATTGCTCCATTCGGGGAAAATCGAATTCCTACTTTTTCTTTCCCAATAGCTTCAATAGTTCGTCTTGTTACTTCTATTGCAAATCGACTTCTATTCTCTAAAGAGCCACCCCATTTATCCGTTCTTAGGTTACTTCCTGCATTTGTGAATTGTTCAATTAGATAACCATTCGCTCCATGTATTTCAACACCATCAAAACCTGCTTTTATAGCATTCTTGGATGCAGATACGTATTCTTCTATCGTACTTTCAATTTCGGCTTCCGTCATTTCTTTCGGCGCTGGCATTTCCATTTGTCCTTCACCGTCAACATACATTTTTGTTTCGGTTGGGGCGATTGCAGAGGCTGAAAGTATAGTGGTTCCTTGTTCCATATTACCGGGGTGCGACACTCGACCAGTGTGCATCAGCTGTACAAATATCTTACTACCACTTTTGTGAACAGCTTCAGTCACATTCTTCCACTCTTTTACTTGTGCTTCATTATATATGCCGGGGATTCTAGGATAGCCTGCACCATTTGGAGATGGTGCAGTTCCTTCGGTAATGATTAAACCAGCTCCTGAACGTTGCTCATAATACGTGGTCATTATATCTGTAGGTATGTGACTTGCTGTTGATCGACTTCTCGTCATTGGAGCCATCACTACCTTATTCTTTAATTCTAAATTGTCTTTTTTATATTTACTAAAAAGCGTCATATCTGTGTTTTAATTTATATGTATATACATTTATTGTACAAACATATAAATTTTACATCAGCTGATAATCTATTTGGTATTAAATTTTGTTAAGTGAACTTTATTTATAAATACAATGAAAATAAGGTTGTAATAAAAATGTCAGAACCTATTCAAACAATGAGATCTGTTTGGAAAATAAGTGCTCATTTTCAAGAGTTAGCAGTTTTTTCTTTGCAGCTAATCCACCTGCGTAACCCACTAATTTTCCGTCACTGCCAATTATTCGGTGACAAGGAACAATAATAGAGATGGCATTTGCCCCATTTGCAGAGGCCACCGCACGGATCGCTTTAGGGTTTTTCAATTGGTTGGATAATTGAATGTAGGATTGAGTCTTACCGTATGGAATTTGAAGTAATTCTCTCCAAACAGTTTGTTGGAAAGGTGTCCCAATCAACTTTACTGGAATATCAAGTTCTTTTCGATTTCCATCAAAATATTCTTTTAATTGTCTGATTGTTAATTGAATTAAATCGGAAGTTGAGTCTTCAAATGTTGCATTCGTAGCAGTTTGA
Organism: Acidiluteibacter sp.; assembly: GCF_055129545.1. Lineage (NCBI taxonomy): Bacteria > Pseudomonadati > Bacteroidota > Flavobacteriia > Flavobacteriales > Cryomorphaceae > Acidiluteibacter > Acidiluteibacter sp. Next base: position 69,277 of record NZ_JBSRUB010000026.1, read on the forward strand.
ATCCGCTGGTCAATTACCGCTCGCATTTTACGATATTTCCAATCGCAGAGCACAAGTTCTTCCTTAAAAGAGCCAATTAACAACGTTCCAAAAGGAGATTGGTATTCTTGTACTTGAATGGATTGGGTCATTACAATTGGATTAAAGTCTGCTCGATTGCTTTTCTTAAAGGAGCAGATATTTTAACCAATTTAGCATATTTAGACCAATCTTGAACAACCGCATTGATTTCATCAATAATGAGATTCGGCTTTTTAATATTCATTGATTCGGCAATGGTTAAAATGTCAGCTCTAGTAAAGTCAGATCGTTTTCCATTAATGCTTAGCGCATGTTGGCTAACCCAAATACTTCCAGGCCGATAAGCGTGGCAAATATCATAAGCTGGAGCTAACTCCCATGCTTGATTTTGTTTGAGTCTAAATGCAAAGTTTTTGGTGTGATCGTCACAATTTCTAGACAAAATATTAAATACCATTCTTCTAAACAATTGTTCCGCTTGTGGATAGGGGAGACGCAACATTCTCATGGTTTCAAAAAGCTGTTCGTAGCTAAAACTATTGACCTCATTAAAATCGAAATGTCGCATCGCACAAAAGGTTTGAATGTGGTGCTTTTCTCCATCTATGCTTCGGTCAAACCGTTTTGTCATAAAATGTGCTCTGCCATTTTCTTCTAGTAAACGACATTCCATCATTTCAATTCCGCAAGCCTTAGCCATTAAATAGTAAGCCATTTCTACTCGTCCGTATCCTTTGGTATTGCCAAATTGAGCGTCGCTAACACCATCTAACTTCAATAACCAATGTTCAAAACCTTCGTCAGTTTTAGCTTGACCTGACTTTATTTCGCCAGTAGTCTCGTTAAATGAAATAATGGCCTTTGGTCGAGCACCACCAGCAGAAGTACCAATTTTCAATAAATCTTGTAATGCTTTCAGTTCATCTTCTTGTAAATTGGTCAAAAATGATTGGCGTTGTCCCAATACCTTTTGAGCCATATTCACCAAACTATCTACCTCTAAGTCGAAGTTATTTGTGAGTTTTGGCATTTTACTTGGTTCAAAGGTAAGCGCACCCATTCCTCGTTCACCAATAAAACAGAGCTGTTCCACAGGATTCATACTATCTACTGGTCGATTGTTTTTAACTAACCAAGCATTGATTAGTTGGTTTCCATAATTATCAGGTAGAGTGTCTGCTATCAATCCAGGCAATCCCTTAAAGGTTTCATTTTTTCTCAAACTAGGAAATGAATATACGCTCCGACCTTGGCTGATTGGCATAAGTATAGGCGCTAAATCTTGATTCGTTTTTAAAAAGTTGGCCTCATATTGAAAACTTCCAATTCCTTCCTCAGGATTCCAACTGATTGCCCCAACGCGTTTTCCCCAAATAGATACAAATGCAGCTGTTACCATTCCCATTCTCCTTTAGGTTCTTCAGCAATATTGCCTCCTGATGCTCGCTGACGCTCTTTTTCTTGTGCTTTCGCAATGGCAATAGGACTAACTGTTTTCTCAATATTGAAAATAGATAGTAAGTGCAATAAATTCAAGACTCTCAACACTTGAAGTAGAGTAGTCGTTGTTACTGTTTCTCCTCGTTCTAACAAACTAAGCGTAGACCGGCTAATTCCAGCAGCAGTAGAAACTTCTGACTGAGTTTTGTTTTGTTGTAGACGCTGATATCTGATAAACTGACCAATATGTTCTAAGAGCCCTTTATCGGTATAGGCATTCCAATTTATGTATGAATTATCGTTCATTATTAAACTTTAACTTTCTAGTGAATTATTTCTCATTCAAAGATACGCATAATATTCTTAAATTTAATTATGCAATATGAATGAGTAGTCATTCGTAATGATTATTTTAATGACTTAATGTATGATTTATAATGCAAGAAAAGTGTGTCTATAGCTGTACCAATTATTCCACATCATTTGCCAAACCTTAATCGGGTAGAAATAATTAATTTAATAGTAATCAGTATTTTATAAGGGATTTTTGTTTTTGGTTTAACTTTTATAGTTAATATAGAAACAAAAAGAAACGCATCATGGATAAAGACACCAAGAAGATACTAGTAAATGGGATTGCCATATTAAGTGCATTTGCCTTGAAAAAAGTAGCCGAAAAATTAATAGAAAAGAAAAGACCAATACCGGAGGAGCCCGATAATCCTTTGAACAATCAAACATGGCCGCAGGCAATTGCATATGCAGCAGCAGCTGGAGCAGTATTGGGAGTTTTTAAACTAATTACTGAACGAACAGCCAATCAGCAATTAGAGAAAATATACGATTAGAAAAGGGAGTTTAATCTTTTGCAACATATTTCACACCTGCTTTAATCGGAATATTAATGTCGTTCTCTCGAGGAGGAATCGGGCAAGAATATTTGCTGTTGTAGGCACAATAAGGATTATACGCTCGATTAAAATCGATCAATATAGAATCTGATTCAACCGTTTTTAAATCAATGTAGCGGCCTCCTCCATAGGTTTCTGAACCATTGGTAGCGTCGGTAAATGGAAGGAATAGGTAATTCTCATATCCTTCTCGAGTTTTTAAATCTTCAGATTGGTAAATCATTAATGAAACCGGGATGGAATCAATACTGAAAGTAGCTCTATAATAGGGAGAATACACTGGCAAACGATCAGTAGTTGTTTCCATTTCAAATGCATCCTCATCTATAATTCGTTCTATCGCTGCATTAATTACCCAATTGGTATCAATAGGATAGAAGGGAAGTTCTGTGAATTTTGAACGATCTTCTGGTTTAAGCGGGGAATGCAATGAGTCGGCATACTCTATATTTAGTTTGTCTTGAAAGGCTTTTGCACCATCAAATTTGGATTGAGAAAAAACAAATGATGAGAAAAGAGTCAAAACTCCTAGACAAACAATTTTCATAATTTTTGAATTTGAACCTGTGTGTAAACGTTTTCACTCCAAGTACTTCCTTTACCAAATCCAGTGTTTAGAAGACTAGTTGTTGTGCACTTGTGTTGCACTATGAATAGCTCTCCGCCAATGCCGACTTCCACAATAATAGATAATTGACTGGAAGATGAGGCAAACTTATTGGAATAACTCATGGTACCTGATCCGGATACCGAGTTTTTTGTAGCGTTGAATAATCTAGCTTGATGCTCATCAACCTCAAATGCAGGTGCACTAATGGTGATCAAGTAAATACCAGAATCAATACTTATAGTGTCGTTGAGTAAACTAACATTTGCAAGGTCACCACTTATGGCATTTAAATCTCTTTTCTGCCACGCTCCACTCGTGAATTTTCCTCCATTGGTGCTAACAGGTTTTATATCACTAATCAAAGTAATTCCCGAATTAGATACATTGACAACATTACTAACATAGGTGACATTAGTAGCACCTCCGAGGGTATCCCAAACAGCTCCATTGTAAAAATAAAAACCTTTATATCCATTGGTTTGAAAAACCAATAATCCAGTTGCAGGAGCAGAAATGGAAAGTCTTTCTGAATCGAGCATTCTTGGCGCTAGAAAACCTTTGTCAGTTGAGCGCAATTCTAAGATAGATGAGTTCTCAGGGTTTCCACCGTCCTTATTGATTAGAACGGATTGACAGATTCCTATTTGATGGATGAAGAGTGAAAAAAATACGAGAGTGAAAAACTTGCGAAATATATTCAAAGAATGAGCTTTATTTAACTAATAGTGAATTCAAAGTTAAATCAAATCCAATTAATTCCACTTATAAATTCTGTGAAACATCAATTATGTAAGTCGAATTTCAGTTTAAAGTCGAAATATAGCAGCTTAAACTTTTTAGAACAAACGACCTGGAAATACTACTAATTCAATAAAGTTAAATTCAAATTGATCCAATGAAACTGTTTTACCTGTATTCATTCCTACATTCAAATTTGGGAAATACCTCAAATGAGTTCGCAGGTAAAACATTTGCAAACGATTTGGTCGAATATCCCAACCGACTGTGATACCGGGTTTAATTCCGTTAAAATCACCAGTTGTTTTTTTATTCGCTTGAGTTTGATTAACTGTAAGTTGCTCATAACTAATTGCAGGTCCAATAAATGGGGCAAAACCGTGGTAATCACCAATGAATTTATAGGCTTCTAATGTGAATGCTCTTCGACTAACAGTTTGATTAAAATCATAAGCTTCTAGTTCACTCTTATTTTGTCTGTAAGCTAATTGAACGTGCAGGTCGGGCTTGTGCCAATAATAACCCAATCCAAATTCAGCAAATACAGTTACTTTATGATTATCTGCATATGGAGCTGCAAACTTATTATGATCAGAAGTTTTTGTATAAAATGCAGACGAAGGACCAACGCCGAAAGTGAATCCATTCAATTTTTTTCTTCTAGCCAATGTATCAGTCACCATTTTAGTTCGACCACTTTCCCAGTCTTTTTCAGCGCTAACAGTGGTTTCTATCATCCATTTATAACCTATAGACAACCAAACACGATGAGTTGAAACTTGTGCAGTTTGTGCTGTGCTGATGTAGTATTTTTCTTTTGATTGAAAATTATACCCAGCTCCAATTTCGAAAAGATGATTGCCTTTATTGTAGATTAAACCTGCAGTTAGTGGAAACTTGAATCGTGTTAAAGTGACTCCATTTCCTTGTTGGTAATTGTGACTTAAAAAAGCTGTACCAACAAATGGTCGGATTTTATTGTGTTTAATTTGCCAAGGGAAATATCGAAATCCAGTTTCTACTCCTGCATCAAAACCACTTGAATTCCAATTAGCTATTGGTATTGCAATATAAAAATCGGCATGCCCCCAAAAGTGTGTTCCCCCTATGACCAGTCTAGAACTATATTGATCATTTAGTTTAAATTTTTCCAATTCATTTTTAGAATTCAGTCGATAAGAGGAGGTGCCATTCCCTATATTGACTTTAGAGTCAAATCCTACGGTCATTTGTGCAAAACGATGACGTGTTTTTCCACCCTCAATATAAGTCTGTGATTGAGCAGAATAAATAAGCAGAAAAAATAGAACGAAATGCAAACTTTTCATGATGTGAAGTTTTAAGAGTTATATTAATTTTTACCTGCGTACTTTCTTGAATAGTAGATGATCATTGGAGTCAGGATAATAGAAGGTAAAACCCAAGGCAACCACTGTGGATTTATACTAGCATACCAATCAGTTCTTGGACCTGCAGTAACAATGAATGCTGTAATGGTAGCAATATAAGTTCCCATCATCATACCAATGTGCCTTCTCAACCAAGTCATTTTTGGAATTTCTTGACCACGAGTTGTTTTTATAAATATTCTGAGATCTCCAATCACCAAGCTGATACTAATTCCTCCGAATATCATCAAGATAATGTTTAGCGTGTATATCATCACAATCATATTGATTGAACCCAGCAATAAAACAAACCAATCTAGTTTGTTTGGCTTGAGTGTTTTATTTTTGATACTTCTATATCCACTGTAATTCATGAACAATGAAAAGATCCCTATCATAAACAAGAATGGGTTGTTTTTTAAAATTGAAATGATGAATGCTGTTAAAACAACCATTAGCATTGAAAAGAAAAAAACGCTACCAATTTTTCGATGTTGTTTATTCCCCTTTTTTAGAATGAAGATAATTAGTCCACTGCCTAATGCTGTGAAGCCAGAAGCAATGTGGAAGATGAGTGAAATGTTTACAATGGTTTCCATATTTGTATGTTTTTAGCAAATATGGAAGTGATTTAATCACCTGACAAGTCTTTTGGGGTGAACTGCAATTTTAGGGAGGTATAGCAAATGAAAATACTCAAATGCAAAGTTTAGGGACGAATGGTAAGGCGATCTTTAATGGTATTGTTGTGTGATCTACTCACCGGAATTAACTCCTTAATGTTTTGCAAGTGTAGTTTAAAACCTTGTGCATTACCTGAAATATGGTTGACCTTTTCAAGGTTTATCAGGTAGCTTTTATGGCACCTAAAAAATAGACTGTAATCTTTCAATTGTTCATCAACGGTTTTTAGCGTGTTGCGAATAAGAGTAGAAGTCAGTTGATTGTTTTTTAGATAAAAAACAGTGAGGTAATTATCTGTAGACTGAATGTAAAATAAATCAGTCGGATCTAATATTAAATTGTCCGCCTTTGTTTCAGACTCTAATGTGATTAGATTGTCGTTAGAGTGATTGTTAACTTTTGGAAATTCAATTATTTCGGAGTTAATGAGTGATGCCGATTTTTCAAATTTAGTATTAAGAATCTTTTGGTTACCAAAAATGAATAAGATCAATGGAAAGACGGCTAAGGCAATCGTGTAACCTTCAAATGTCATTAAATTCGAAATAGAAAGATTGGCAATTCCTGCATAGTTGGAATAGAGTAGGTTGGCTAAGCCAATTACTGCAACATTTACAATAGACCAAAACAACTGTTTACCAACATTCCATTTTTCTTCACTAAAGTAGTTTCGAAAAAGAGTAGGAAATAAGATGTTTAAAAAGGCCATTGTGATAAAACACGTAAAACCGTATCCCAATGTTAATTCAAGAATTCCTGAAGGTAAAGTATTCAATCCAAAGGGTTGAAAAAAATAGAGAAAAAGAAAAACAAAACTGCTCATCAATATAGACTGTTTCCATTTTTTAGTCTTTGAGGTTTCAATAGGATAAGGAGCCTTGAGCGTTTTAATCATGCTTTATTTTAGTATCTGAATGGTTATAATTAGTGTCTTTATAATTTTCACTTGAAGAAGAACGTCGACGTCGATAGCGCTTCTTCTTTTTGTCTTTGTCTTCAGATTTTACATCACTGTAGTGGTTGTAAACTGTATTGATAAAACTCAAAATGATTCCTATACCTACAATAATATAAAAGATAGTAAATATTTTACCTTCTGCTGTTTGAGGAGAGAAATCACCATATCCAACTGTGGTAAGTGTGATGATGGAGAAATAGATGCTGTCTATCCAATCCCAACCTTCAAGAAAATGATAAACAACTGTACCAGCAGCTAATATTATAAATGTGGTAATTAATAAATCTCTGTAATCGTCATTTTTTAAAAAGGAAACGAGAGTTCGGAAAAAGATCATTTAGAAATTCTAATAGTGAGTTTCAAATGTAATTCAGTGATTCCAGTGTTGCAAGCAACAGAAAAAAAAGTTTTAAATAGATTTTAAGAGTAAATAATAGCAATGAAACTTTAACATGCGCTTTATCCGCTCTGTATTGCCATTGATAGATTTCTAATGAATCGATTAATAAAAACTACATATCTTGCACCCATGAAAAAGAGTGTTATTGTTTTTGGTATTTCTTCCTTATTTTTAGTGAGTTGTGAGACTTTGCAGCCCCTAGTAGGTGAACTAGGTAGAGCAGTTTTAGAAGAGCCTACTTCTGTAATCCCAACAGAATTGGAAATGGGTAATGGTTTGAAAGAGGCCTTAATTAAAGGAACAAAGGAAGGAGTAGCTAAATTGGGCAAAGAAGGCGGATTTTTGGATAATCCTGCGGTTCGAATTCCTTTTCCGGAGGAGTATGAAAAAGTAGCCAATACGCTAAGAGATATTGGCCTAGGCAATCAAATTGATCAAGTAGAAACTACCTTAAATAGAGCCGCAGAGGATGCCGTTATTGAGGCCTCTCCATTGTTTGTGAATGCCATCACTTCTATGACTATTGCTGATGCTCAGAACATTTTGTTTGGCGGAAAAAATGCAGCGACCTTGTATTTACAAAGTAAAACTACAGCAGAACTGGTGGCAAAGTTTTCGCCCAAGATTAGCGCATCCTTAGATAAAGTAAATGCCACCAAATATTGGTCTGATGTCACTGATATCTACAATAAAATCCCTTTTGTAACTAAAGTAAATGGAGATTTAACCAATTACGTGACGAACAAAACTGTAGATGGTTTATTTTTAAACATCGCAAAAGAAGAAGAAGCTATACGAGAAAATCCGTTGGAAAGAACTACTTCTATTTTGAAAAAAGTGTTTGATTATGCTGCAAGTAAAGCGGAATAATTAAAAAATGAAGTGAGTCCGCAAAAGGAGCCCAACCTTGAGTTTAATTTCTGATGAATGGAGTAACAGGTATGTGAATTAGAAGAGTGAATTCTAATTTAGTAATTTGATTGTCAATAAAAACATCAATTTAAATTGAAAAGATTACAGATGTGCGGCTCTATTCAGACGATCGTTGATGGTTTTTCCTAAACCTTTGTCAGGTAGTGGTTCTATTAAAATGAAGTCCAAATTTAAGCCATCTAAATATTGAAGGCACTGATACAAATTGCTAGCAGCTTCTTCTATACATTGTTTCTGAGAAAGTTGTTTCGCGATGACATGATCAGATAAAGTCATTTCGCTAAAGTGTAGTACACCAATTTTTTGTTCTTTAAACTCTTCAATGATACTTTCAATTTCTTTAGAAACAATTGTTTTGGTGATGGGAGCGTAGTGTTTTTTAGACATCCCTGGAGTCACTATTTTAGCTGAAGAATCGGTATATATTTTTACCTTACCAATGATTTTCTCTATATCTTCAATGGTTACCGCTCCTAAACGATAAATTACCGCTTCATCGTTTTCGAATCCCACAATAGTAGATTCCAATCCCTTTTCGCAGTCACCACCATCTAAAACTAGCGGCAATCCTGACGGAAAGTACTTAGCTACTTGATTTGCAGTGGTTGGACTAATTCGTTCATACGGGTTGGCACTTGGTGCCGCAATTGGACCCACCAACTTTATTAATTCTTTGGTCATTTGGTGATTAGGCATTCTAACTGCAACGGTTTCATTGCCTGCTGAAATAATGGAGTTGATTGATTTTTGCTTTGGCAGCACAATGGTTAGTCCACCTGGCCAAAATTCATCAGTTAGTATTTTAGCTTTTTCAGGAAATACCTCCACCACACTCATTAGCTGATCGTAACTTGAAATATGCACAATCAATGGGTTGTTAGATGGACGCTTTTTCAATCGAAAAATTTGCCTTAATGCACTTTCGTTATAGATGGAGGCGCCTAACCCATAAACCGTTTCTGTTGGGATTCCAACAACGCCTCCATTATTTAATACTTCCGCAGCTTGTTCAATTGAATTAGAGATGAGGGCTGCCATCTTATTCAGCCAACTGTTTTGCGGGTACAAGTTCAATATTGATGTTGCAATTTATTTTAAAGTCTAATCCTTTTTCTGCTGCATCTATCACTAATTGTTTTATTTCATCTTTTATGACTGTGAGTTCTTTCACTCTTTTTTCTGAATGACTCACATTACCATTAGATCGTTCTTGAATTCTAAAAGCTTCTACATCGTGGTATTTTATTTTATTGCTGATTAGCGCCACTAATATTCTTCCTGCATCATCAGTGTCATATTGTCCCTCAATTAACTTAAATGTTCTATTACTTTCCATGGTTGTTTATTTTTGAAGTTGTTTTAAATTGTAATCGTTTCCACATCATTGCGATGAATAATATTCCCATTCCTAGGAATGCTTGAAAAACTAAGTTTTGAGGATCATAGAAGGTGAGTAATAACCCTCCGATAACCCAAGAAACTGCGATTTTCATCCTTTTTAATTCTTTTCTAAATGGCATATTGCTTGTTTTTAAATGAATTATTGTCCTTGACCCAATGAGAAGGCAGGTTGGCCTTCAAAAGCGTAAAGGTTTTCAGTTTTAACGACGTCAATTTGATTCTCCATTGCACTTTGAAGAAGCTTTAAGATTTCTTCATTACCTACATCAGTTTGATTTTCATTTTGGAACCTGCACCTCCAGTGGTCTGTGCAAAAGGTTTCTTTAAATCCATCAGGCCACACCTTGATTCCTCGGTTGGTAATCATTTTTAGTTGCAATAATCCTCCATCTAATTTTTGAAGACTTTCAGCAATCTCATTTGGATCCAATCCATTCCAATGCACAAAGGCATCTATTCCTAGTAGCGTTTTGGCTTTTGATGGTTTCTTCACATAGGCAGGCAATACTAACGCTGCTCCATTTTTAAAATCGACCGGAGTTAGGGTAGAAGGTAACTTGCCTAAATTCTGAATGACTGCTTCAGCAAATTCGTTGGTTCCAACCTTCTTCTTGCTGATGTTCTCTTTATAGATATCTGCAGTATGAATTCCTTGTTCAATAGTTGTAAGTAATGCGTTTTTAATTTTCTGTGCTACATTAGATTGGCCGATGTGGTTAAGCATTAAAATAGCTCCTTCGATTAAACCTGTTGGGTTAGCTATTCCTTGACCGGCAATCATAGGTGCAGAACCATGGATGGCTTCGAACATGGCGCACTCTTCACCAATATTAGATGAGCCCGCTAAGCCAACTGAGCCAGTAATTTGAGCGGCAATGTCTGAAATCATATCGCCATAAAGGTTTAGCGTCACTATTACTTCAAAGTCCTCAGGAGTATCGGCGAGTTTCGCTGATCCTATGTCTACAATCCAATGTTCGTTTTCTATTTCAGGATACTCCAAAGCAACTTCATTAAACACGGCTCTGAAAAGTCCATCTGTTTGCTTCATGATGTTATCTTTGGTCATGCAAGTCACTTTTTTTCTACCATATTGCTTGGCATATTCAAAAGCATATCGAACTATCTTTTCGCAGCCTGGTCGGCTGATTAGTTTTAAACATTGAACGACTTCATCCGTTTGCTGATGCTCTATTCCTGCGTATAAATCTTCTTCATTTTCTCGCACAATCACCACATCCATTTTCGGGTGCTTGGTCGATACGAATGGGTGCAAACTCATGCAAGGCCTTACATTGGCATACAATCCTAAAAATTTGCGGGTGGTCACATTCAAGCTTTTGTAACCACCACCCTGTGGAGTGGTGATGGGTGCTTTTAAGAATACTTTATTTTTGCGAATGATATCCCAAGACTCATTTCTTATTCCTGAGGTAATTCCGGATAAGTAAACTTTTTCACCGACTTCAATTTCATCCAATTCAATTTGAGCGCCGGCAGCTTTCAAAATGTTTACGGTTGCATCCATTATTTCTGGTCCGATTCCATCTCCTTTTGCAATGGTGATTCTTGTCATTGTGTCTATTTTTAGATTAATTTGATGGTGCAAATATTGGATAAACTAATCATATAATTTTATTTATATTTGTAATGAAAACTATAAAAATTATTTATGAACTATACATTGCATCAATTGCAAGTATTCCTAAAAGTGACACAATTTGAGAGTATTACGAAGGCATCTGAAGAGCTTCATTTAACTCAACCAGCGGTCTCAATTCAGTTAAAAAATTTTCAAGACCAATTTGATATTCCACTTACAGAGGTAGTCGGAAGGAAACTATTTGTGACCGAATTTGGAAAAGAGATTGCTATAGCTGCTCAAAATATTATTAATGAAGTCAACGCCATTAATTATAAAACGATGGCTCACAAAGGCCAATTAGCAGGTCGACTGATTTTGTCCATTGTCTCCACTGGAAAATATGTAATGCCTTTCTTTTTAACTCAATTCCTGAAAGAAAATCCCGGCATAGAATTGTCTTTAGATGTTACCAATAAGTCGAAGGTAATTCAAAGTTTAGAGCAAAATTCAGTTGATTTTTCCTTGGTTTCTGTTTTGCCAGAAAATCTCAAAATTGAATCGGTTGAATTGATGCAAAATAAATTGTACTTAATAGGGAATACAGAAAAGACTTTTAGAAAAAAGCCCTATTCCTATGATATTCTGAACGAATTGCCATTAATTTATAGAGAGGAAGGTTCCGGTACGAGAAGTGTGATGGAAAAGTTTATTAAGCAGAACAACCTACCAGTTCGAAAAACAATGGAGTTAACATCCAATGAGGCTGTTAAGCAAGCTGTAATTGCAGGTTTGGGGTATTCGATAATGCCTTTAATTGGGATTAAGAATGAGCTTAAAAATGAGACTCTTCAAATTATTCCAGTCAAGCATTTCCCGATTATTTCTAATTGGAATTTAATCTGGTTAAAAGGAAAAAATTTCTCTCCAACTGCCCAAGCTTTTGTCGATTATATTCGACTTCACAAGAGTGATATTATTACGAACTACTTTGATTGGTACGAAAGGTATTAGTTTTCTATCAAGGTGATATGAGAAGTATTCTCAATGCTGTATTCCTTTTTTAATCCCTTTAATTCAACGGTCACTTCTTTGTCCTTAGATCCAAATTCCAAGTAATCATCAATTAGATTCAATACATCGTGGTCAATATAAACTGTTTGCTCAGCATCAATTACTACTTTAGATCCTTTAGGGACTTCATATAAAGTTTGTTTAATGGCCGCCTTATTTAGGAAGGAAACCTCTTGAGCTAGTTTGATGTGAATTGTTTCTCCTTCTTGGTGGTCTTCCTTATTGAAGAAGTATGCGAGCTTTAAATTGTCTCTTAGAATGAAGAAAACACTAACCACCAAACCAATACCAATTCCCTTTAATAGATCGGTTGAAATTATAGCTATTACCGTAACCGCAAATGGAATGAATTGATACTTCCCATTTTTCCACATCTTTTTGAAAATGGATGGGCTAGCCAACTTGTATCCAATCATAATTAGAACACCCGCTAAACTAGCCAAAGGTATTTTATTTAATATGAATGGAATAGCAACTACTGCGCTGAATAAAAAGATTCCGTGAGCAATCGCTGAAACCTTTGTTTTACCGCCTGAGTTTACATTGGCTGAAGTTCTTACAATAACAGATGTCATTGGTATTCCACCAATTAAACCGCTAAGAATGTTTCCAATTCCTTGGGCCTTTAGTTCTGTATTCGAATTGGTAAATCGCTTTAAAGGATCCATTTTAACAGCCGCCTCAATGCATAATAAGGTTTCAATACTTGCAACTATGGCAATGGTAATGGCTACAATCCATACATCAATATTGGTAATTGCTGAAAAATCAGGTGTTCTAAATTGTCCAATAAACGCACTAAATGATTCCGGTACTGGAAGGTTTACTAAATGTTCTTGACTGATCGCAAACTCAGGAGAGAATGCTGTGAAGGCTTGGTTGATTAAAGTTCCTGCTACTACCACAACTAAAGCCCCAGGCAATAGTTTTAGTCGCTTTAATGATTCTATGTTTGCAAAAGCAATTAATATCAAAACAGAGATAATACTCACAGCCATCGCTCCTGGATGCGAAAAGTTAACTGCATCAATGATATCTGAGAAAATATTGTGGCTCATAGTCTTGTCAATGAAAAAGAAATCCCCTTCATGTTCAATGTCATATCCAACTGCATGAGGCAATTGAGTTAAAATGATAATGATCCCAATTGCTGCTAACATGCCTTCAATGACATTGGAAGGGAAATAGTTAGAGATAGAACCTGCTTTTAAAAATCCCAATAGCAATTGGAATACTCCAGCTAATACAACTGATAAAAGAAATGCTTCAAAACCACCTAAGGTGGCTATGGCTGTTAGAACAATCGCAGTTAAACCGGCAGCAGGGCCTGAGACACTAATTTGAGAATTACTAAAAACGCCAACAACAATTCCTCCTATAACTCCTGCAATAATTCCTGAAAATAAAGGTGCACCAGAAGCCAATGCAATTCCCAAACATAAAGGCAGTGCAACTAAGAAAACCACTAGACCAGAAAGTATATCAGTTTTAAAGTATTTTGAATTAATCATAGTTCTTAGGGGTTTTCATTTTTACAAATATCATGTAAACAAGTTAATGAATATAGTTAAAAAAAGTGAAGTGATTTCTTTTTTTTAACCTTAAACGTTCCTTTATTAACGTTTAACCTTTAGGTAGAGTTTTTAATCGATTTTCTCTGGCGATTATATCTGAAAGTGTCGCACCTTTTAATCGATTCACTGTTTCGTTTCGGATTTCTAAGAATACTTCTCGAATGCCACAGGTTTCTTCGTCCACACATTCTTCACATCGTTCATAAAATCGATAGGTGACGCAGGGAAGTAAAGCGACAGCTCCATCGAACAAGCGAGTTATTTCAGCCATGTCGATTTCTTCTGGAGATTTATTGAGCAAGTAACCACCAGATTTTCCTTTTTTGCTATTCAATATAGTGGCATTCTTCAGTGCCAATAATATTGATTCTAGAAATTTGTGTGGAATGTTTTGATCTGCACTTATTTGACCAATTGGGATAGGAGAGCCATCATTGTTTTTTGCTAGATAAACTAACGCGTTGATGGCGTATTTGGTCTTTTTAGATAACATGGATGCGAAATTAGACATTAAATAAAAATTGAATATCGAATTGTAGTCAATTCAAAAAAAAAGACTCGATTACTCGAGCCTTTTTTTATAGCACTATCTTGGATTAATCTTCTAGGTATCCAAATTTTCCTGTATTATAGTCATCAAATGCTTGCAATAATTCAGCTTTTGAATTCATTACAAAAGGACCATGCGATGCAATTGGCTCATTGATAGGTTCTCCGCTCAATACCAATACCAAGGCATTAGATGCAGCTTCAATTTCAAAACTTTCGCCATCATTGCTCATCAATACAAAATGATCTGTCTTTACAGTTTCACCTCCGTTTACATTTATTTCTCCTTCGATGACAACCAATGCGGTGTTGTAGTGAGAAGGAAAATTGAATGTTGCTTTACCACCTGTATTCAGTTTTACATTTTGCAAATGCACTGGAGTAAAAGTAGAGGCCGATCCTTTTACCCCTTCGAATTCACCTGAAATAATCTCAACCGTTCCTGAATTTTGAGGTAACTCAACTTTAGACATGGTTTGATTCACTACTTCTTGATACTTCGGTGCTGACATTTTATCTTTCGCAGGAAGATTTACCCATAACTGCACCATTTGAAAGTCTCCACCTTTTTTACTGAATTCTCTTTCATGGTATTCTTTATGCAATATTCCGGAAGCCGCTGTCATCCATTGTACATCACCTTCACCAATTATTCCACTGTTTCCTGCGCTATCGTGATGCGCTACTTTTCCTTTGTAAGCGATGGTCACCGTTTCGAAGCCTCTATGTGGATGAACTCCAACTCCTCGAGGTTTATCTGTTGCTGAAAAGTAGTGTTTGCTGTTGTAGTCCAACATGATGAATGGATCCATTCGTTGCATATCCAACTGATAAGCACTAGGGATAAAATTGTGTACTCTAAAACCATCACCTACAAAATGTGGTGCGGAAGGGGCGTATACTCGTTCTACTGTTTTCGTTTTCATGATTTTTTATTTCAAAGTTAGCGCTGAGTATTGAGGTGCGCATTGACCTATGATAAGTAATTTATCTTTTTGGATTAAAGTTCCGGCTCGCTAATTCCTTCCGAACTCTACTTAAACTTTCAGGTGTAATTCCTAAATAGGAGGCAATCATCCATTGAGGGACTCTTAATAGTAAATCTGGATAAATGGAAATGAAATCGAGGTAACGTTCCTCTGCAGTTGCTTCCAATAGATATTGAATCCGATGCTGCAACTGACGTATGTGGTTTTGCAATAATCGTTCGTTGTAATTTCTAAAGGATAGACTGATTTCAGAAGCTTGATTAATAAAATCATGACTGAAGTAAATCACTTTAGATGTTTCTATGGTTTCTATGAAATAGTCGGAAGGCTGATTAAAAAATACACTGCTTCTGTCGGAAATAATCCACCCTTCAGGAGCAAACTGTATGACATGTTCTTTTCCCGAAGCATCAATGCTGTAGGAACGAAGCAATCCACTTTCTACAAAAAACGAATGCGTACAAACTGCTCCTTTTTGAAGCAAAAGAGTGCCTTTCGGAATTTCTTTTTCTTTAAGGTAGGGGAGTAGACTCTGAAACTCTAGCTCTGAAATTCCAGAACGCTCCACCAAATACGATTGAAAAGATAAATACATTGCCGCAATTTCCTAATTATTTCATTCAGTTAGGGAAATGATTGAAGCAAACTATTTTGAATATTGCGAAATTAATTGTGCCAATTGATCGGCAGGAACAACGCCGGACTGTCTCCATTTAATTTCTCCATTTTGAAAAATGATCAATGTTGGAACACCTTGAACATGATACTTAGCTGAGGCCTGTGGGTTCTTATCCACATCTATTTTAATGATTTTCGCTTTATCCCCAATTATGGTTTTTAAATCATCTAAAATTGGTTTCATCATTTTACATGGTCCACACCATTCTGCATAGAAATCGACCAATACTGGTTGATCACTGTTTATTAATTCTGAAAATTTACTGGCCATATTGTTTACTTTATTTCTTCATATTCAACAGAATCCAACGATTGATTGTTAGATTTATTACTTACTGCACAGCTGCTATTTACACTACATGTTCCACCAAATAAGGTCTGAAATAATAGCACGATCGCAATAATGTAAAACACCACTTCTCCAGATTGATAGGCTTCGATTCCTACAATGATTGTCAAAGCTAATCGTACCAATCGGATCCAATTCCATTGCTTTAAATTGATGAGTTTTATCATCTTAATTTATTGTTCAAACTCATCCATCCACCACCATTGTGTACTTCTTGAAAACCATTTGATTTCAAAATGCCTTTTGCGGAAGCACTTCTCATTCCAGAGGCACAACAAGTAATAATTGGATTATTTTTGTCTTTTATTGTTTTCAGTTTACTCGAAATCTGATCCAATGGAATATTTAAAGCGCCTTTAATATGTCCTTGAGCATATTCTCCTTTTGTTCTGACATCTATTATTGTGGCTCCGTCACTAACTAATTGTTTGTAATCAGCTTTAGGGCCCAATCCGAATAATTTTTTTAAACCTTCTATCATTTTTGAGATTGTATAAAATTAACATCCATCCAAGAACCGGCATTCACACATTCCAATCCAGTTTGAGAAAGGTATTGAGCTGCTTGTCCACTTCGTCCACCAGAAGCACAACAAAGTACTAGTGGGGTTGGTAATGAATTGACTTCCTCAATTCGTGTTACAATTTCTTGCAAAGGGATATTGATAGAACCTGCTACATGACCACCTGCAAATTCTGCAGTTGTTCTAACGTCTACAATGGTGCCTTTTCCTGCTTTGATAATTTCTTCTATATTCATGCTTCTGTTTTTTCTGTTGCTTCTTTTTTAAATAGACTTAAAACTAAACCACCCATCGCGGCTCCATAGATACTGCTATTAATAGGGCTTGAAGTGATGCTGCAGCTACCGCTTTCACATCCTATGTAATAATAGTATAGATAGCCAATCAGGCTTCCTACTACTATACCAACTATTGACAATATATGGGTTCGCACAAATTTCATTTAGTTTTTATTTTAAAGCAAAGTTAAATGCATTTATCCTTAAACATTGTTACAAATGTTACAGATGCAATACTAAATACAATAAGAGGTCTACTTTGCTCTCTGATATTAGGAATGTCGGTCGTTAAATAAAAATAGCCTTATCAAAAAATGATAAGGCTATTCATTCACAACTTCTAGATTGTGAATGCAGTTGTAGTTTTTCTGGAATGGAAAAAACAAATGTTACTATTGAACCAATTATTAAATGCCATTCTAAAGTAACAAGACGATAGAAAATGAAGAAACGTCTATTCAATTAGTTAATTTAACATACATTTAACAATAAATTGACTTTAGACTAACGGTTGTTTTGTGAAATTAAAGATTTAATAGGTTGATTTTAAATTAAGTAATGAGTCGATTGTGGAAAAGTCTAAAAGTTAAATTAATTCTTGGTTGATGAACTTTTTTTGATTTTGGTAAGGTGTGTTTCCAAAATTGTTGAATTTCTCCTTTCATATCGAGGATACTTCCAGAAGATAGTATCAGTTCCCTTTTTTCGTTGGTTTGTTGATGTTTAAATGCAAATTTTCTTGAAGCTCCTAAACTAACTGAAGCGATTGAGCTGTTCTTTATCAATTCAGGTTCATTATCAGTGTGCCATCCCATTCCTTCACCACCATGGTGGTAAAGGTTCAATAAACAACTGTTGTATTTAGAATGAGTTACTGATTCTAATAACTCTTTTATTTTTAAAAGAGTGGGTGTCCAAGGTTGAGCAACCTTGACTGTATTTGAGTAGGTGTATGAAAAATTCTCTGCTGCATACCAAGCCACTTCTCTTGCAGTTGTTATTTTCTTTCCAAACATGATTAGCTCATCCTGTTGCCAGTCTATTTCTTTCAAAAGTTGATTGAAATAGACCTCTTGCAGCGATTCTTCAATGACTGCTTCGTGATAATATGCTTCACCATTATATGGTAATATATTTATTTCAGGATCAATAGGGAAGAGGGAAAGCACGTTTATTTGGAGGTTGTTGTTTCTACGTTGATTTTAGGAGTCTCTTTGATGTACACATTGTTATTAGAGAAATTAATTTCACCATTGGTTGCATCTATTTCTTTAAGGATTTCCTTGAACAGTTTAGATTTCATTCCTCTTCTTCGGTTATATGTAACTACATACCTTAGCGTAAATTCAACCCAACTGTCTTTAGCTGCGATAGAAACCATTGGTTCTGTCTGTGCTACTTCCAAACGATATTTGTTTCTAAGCGAATCCCATTGTTCATGAGACTGAAGACTCAAGTCTTCTGCGAATTTATTGCCTATCTCCATTAAAATTTGTTCCGTCTTGTCATAATTACTTCCGTAATCAATGGGAACTATTATTTCATCCCACAAAAAAGGAAAATCACCTGAGTAGTTGAAAACAGGCTCTTTCAGCACAAAACTATTGGCAATGAATACGATTCTACCATTGTATAAATCTCCATTCACCCATTCTCCAGTTTCCATTACAGTAGTTCTGAGAACGCCAATGTCCATTACGTCTCCTTTGATTCCTCCTAATTGAACCCGATCGCCCGTTTTGTAAAAACTGCCAAACATGATGGCAATCCATCCAGCAAATGAGGCGATTACTTCTTGCAATGCAAAAGCAACTCCGGCTCCTGCGACACCAAGGGCAACTGTTAAACCACCTAATTTATCGCTAAAAACAACCGTTAAAAGTATTATGGTGAAGATGTAACCTAAGAAAGTGCTTACTTTTTTGGCCTTGTATCTATTTTCATTGTCTTGAATCTTTGTAAATAATCGACGTTGAATCCACTTGATAATGATCCAAATAATGGCGACACCGATTGCGATTGTAATAATCTTACTCACAGTTGGATCATACAAAATTGTCTTTATATATTCTTGTACTTCCATATTTTAAATTTCTTCAATGGACTTGAATTTTTGTCCACAATTGTCGCAAAATTCTGCTGCTAATCTATTTTTTGCCCCGCAATTTTCACAGTCTTTTCCAACTTCTTTTGCATTCGTCATTGCTACTGTTACAATTCCTGTAGGAACAGCTATTATCGCATAACCAATAATCATAGCTGCAGAAGAAACAAATTTACCTAAAATTGTATGTGGAACCAGATCACCATAACCAACAGTTGTAATGGTTACTATGGCCCAATAAATACTTTGAGGTATACTGGTAAATCCTTCTTCTCCGCCTTCTACTACATAAATGATGGTACCCATCAAGGTAACAATTGCAATCAATGCCATGAAAAAGATGCTAATCTTGTATAAGCTTGATTTTAATGCTTCAATTAAACCTTGTGCTTCTGTACTGAACCGAACTAATTTTAATACTCTAAATACCCGCAGAAGTCTGAAAATTCGAACGACAAGCAAGTAATGATAGCCTACTAAGAAGAAACTTAAATAAGTTGGTAAAATGGATAATAAATCAATTATGCCCCAGAAACTGATGACATATTTAAAGGGTTTAGGGCTGATCCATAAACGAATAAGGTACTCTGCTGTAAAAATAATAGTTAGAATCCATTCTAATACATAGAATTCAGATTTGAATTGTATACCCAAATCCGGTACACTTTCTAACATTACTACAATAACCGAAAGTAAAATTATCCAAAGTAGAATAATGTCAAAATTCCTTCCAGCGCGAGTGTCTGTGCCAAATACAATTCGATTAAGCTGCTGTCTTATTGTCATTTATTTATTTTCATTTTTAACACCCTTGCACAATCCTATTTTCAACTTTTGTTGATTTGGAAAAAACGATTCATCCCAAATGAGTCTCTATCTATTTCTTATACAATAGTTGTATTCCATGCAATTTTACATCAAAGTAACAGGATAATCAACAACAAAGTTCAGTTTTATTTAATAAGTGTTTAGAAAAGAACAATAATTGTTGGACATAAAAATAGGGTAGAAAAAATCTACCCTCTTGTTGTATCTTATATTCTAATTGAAGAAATATTTCAATCCAAAAGTAATTACACCTTGATCGTATTTGTCTATGATTAAATATTTAACTTCTGCAAAAGGCCTTAAATTTTCAGTTGCTTTGATATCTAATCCACCACCTACATTTACACCCAATTCTGTATCACTTTTTCTGTCATCTCCAAAGAAAGGATCATTGTCATATTTAGTTCCAACACTTGTAATGTTTAAACCTACTAATGCATATGGCTGAACCATTTCTTCAGGGGATAGAAAATAGTAGTTCATGTTCACATTAAAATCATTCCAGAATCGACGTTTTATAAATGCTCCATTATTGTCTTTATTGAAAAAAGAGAAGTCAGCTGCTAATGTGACATGATCTGAAAGTGTCAAGCCTGCTCTTAAGTCTAAACCTACTTCTTCCACCTCAGATCCATAGTCTATTCCTAATCCGGCACTAAATTGTGCTTTTGCAGTAGTAGTCATTACTACTAGTAATCCTGTTAATCCTAATAATCTTAACTTTTTCATGTTGTTAGTTTTGGTTTCTACTCTTTTAGTTTAAAACCAGAACGTACAAAGTTGATGAATGAATCTCTTTCTTCTTTTGATGTAAAGACACTGAAAAACTGTTGAATTAGTCCTTTTTTGTTTCGTTTCTCTAAGTCTATTTCACGCTGAATATTTCGAGGCTCAATTTTCTCACCTTGCAATTCGTGGTCGTGTCTTCCACCTACAAGTTCTTTGCCTTCTTTAAGCGCACTTAGTTCATCAGCTTTTGCAAATTTTTCTTTCGCACTTTCTATATAACCCAATTTTTCTTCCAATAAGCCTAAATTGTTGAATGATACATCATCCTCCGGGTCAATTTCGATTGATTTTTTATAATCACTGATTGCTCCTTCTGTGTCTCCAAAACTATCTTTTACAAAAGCACGACTGGAATACCTGTAACCATTTTGGGGTTGTAGTTCCACAGCTTTGTCCATATCCCTCAATGAATCCTTCTTTTTCCGTAAATGCAGAAATACAACGCCTCGCTCACTGATTAATTCTGCCGATTCAGGGAAACTATTGATTGCTTTATTAAGCACTTCTAAAGCCGCTTCGTATCTTTGTTCTTTTAGTAATTCTATTGCTTTGGTGTGATATTTTCTACTGTCCATAATTGTAATTTGAATTCAAAATTAAGCACTAACTCCAGAATATGAAAACAGCATTAATATTAGGTTCTACCGGATTGGTCGGATCAAAAATAGTGGAACAGTTAAAGTCTGATTCACGATACAGTAAGATTATTCTAATCAATAGAAGAGATACGAATCCCAAACATCCTAAAGTAGACGAAATCATTGTTGATTTCTCTGATCTCAATACCGAACTAAATGCCTTCAATGTGGATGATGTGTTTTGCTGCATTGGTACAACTATTAAAACAGCTGGGAGCAAGGAAAAGTTTAAATCAGTGGATTTGGATATTCCTGTACTATTTGGAAAATTGGCCAAACAAAACAATTGGTCAAACTTTGCAGTAATTTCTGCTTTGGGTGCAAATTCTAAAAGTGGCAATTTCTACTCCAGCATCAAAGGTAAAATGGAGGAACAATTAATGGCATTTAATATTGACAAACTAATCATTCTTCGTCCTTCATTACTGACCGGCGATCGAGAAGAATTTAGACTGGGTGAGCGGATCGGTCAAGTGGCATTTTCTGTATTAAACTATATTTTAATAGGCCCATTGAAAAAGTATCGTTCTATTTCCGCTGATCAAGTTGCTAAAGCCATGATTTACTTTTCAAACGAGAAAACGACCAAAATAATTCATGAAAATGATGAGTTATTAGGAGTTTAAAGGCTTACATTTACTGACTCAAAGGCATGAATATGAATATTCCAGACGTAGAAATTCCCAGAATTGTGATAATAGGTGGAGGGTTCGGTGGAGTAACTCTGGCTCAAGACCTAAGAAGTAAAAACTTTCAAGTGGTGTTGTTGGATAAAAACAATTACCACACTTTTCAACCGCTTTTATACCAAGTTGCAACAGCAGGGTTAGAGCCTGATTCAATTGCCTATCCACTGCGAAAATTGTTTGAAGATCAACCCAACTTATTTTTTAGATGGGCAGAGGCGAAGCGCATAGATGCAGCCAATAATCAGGTGGAGACCAATATAGGGCCAATATCTTATGACTATTTAGTGATAGCTAGTGGTTCTGATACCAACTTTTTTGGGTTGAATCAATTGCAAAAAGTCTCAATGACGATGAAAAGTGTTTCTGAAGCATTGGATTTGAGAAGTTACATTCTACAAAACTTTGAAAGTGCCTTATTGACCTCAGATTTGGAGGAGCAGAATAGCTACATGAACTTTGTGATTGTAGGTGCAGGTCCAACAGGAGTGGAGTTGGCCGGAGCATTGGCAGAGTTAAAGAATCAAATTTTGCCAGGGGATTATCCAGATTTGGATTTGAGGAGAATGAAAATAAATTTGGTGGAAGCTGCAGATAAAGTATTGCCACCGATGTCTAAGCAGGCATCAGCGAAAGCCGAAATCTACTTAAAGAAATTGGGCGTAAATGTATGGCTAAATACAGCTGTCGAAGATTACGATGGAGAGTTGGTTAAAATTAAGAATGGTAAAAATTTCAGAAGTAAGACGCTCATTTGGTCAGCAGGTGTAAAAGGAGCCATTGTAGAAGGACTTGCTGATGACATTGTGGAAAGAGGTCGACTGCAAGTGAATGAATTTAGTTTGGTGAAAAATCAGACCAATATTTTTGCTGTCGGCGATGTAGCACTCATGAAAACCGAAGCCTATCCAAAAGGACATCCGATGGTGGCACCAGTAGCGAATCAGCAAGCGGCTGTGTTAGCTAAAAATATTGTGGCGATTGCAAAAGGCAAAAAAACGACTCCTTTTAAATATTTTGATAAAGGTTCAATGGCGACGATCGGAAGAAATAGAGCGGTGGTAGATTTACCAAATTTTAGATTTCAAGGAACCTTTGCATGGTTTGTATGGATGTTTATCCATCTAATTTCTTTAGTGGGTTTTAGAAATAAGATTGTGACGTTTTTTAATTGGGTGTACAACTATTTCGTTTTTGAGAAAGGTGTTCGTTTAATCATTCGACCTTACACTAGGAAGAAATAGTTCAGTTTCCCTTTTGTTTCATAGGTCGTAAACTTTATTTTGAATTAAGTTTGATTTTCAATGTATTTCTTAAATAAAAAAGAGCAGTATCTCTTTCGAAATACTACTCTTGTGTGAATTTAAAAACCAAAAATTAGGCAGCGACAGATTTAACTTCTTCCCAAATCAAATTCCCAATGTATTTATGACTGACTTTTCCTTCTTCATTCATGGCCATCAGGTACATCCACCCGTTGTCGCATAAATCTTTAACTGCTGAATGTTTGCTCAGAATGCGGTTCATTTCATCAATTGGAGCTTCTATAATCACATTGAGCTTCAGTGGCTCATGTTGAAACTTTTCGCCGTCATGTATTGATTGCAGTGGCAACCCTTGTCTCAAGTCACCTGAATACCCTTCCAATACCCCAATTCCTGCGGTGATGTTGTGCAATGTTTTATTTCCTGACCCAAATACTTTATTATCAACTGTTGATCCATAATACTGCAGATTAATCCAAGTGGTTACCACCATGGGTGCAGTCATAATTAACTCCAATACGCCGAAACCACTGTCTTTTTTCCAATCATACGAATGTAAAAAAGAATGTCCTTCTAGGTTGATGTGCTGTGTTCTGCTTCTAGGTGCCACTACAAATGCGGAACATCCAGCCAATCCCCATTCAGGTCTTATTTGAGACCAATCTTTACTTCTAAAAATAATGGATTCGTCGGTGTTGGTAGTATTGTCCGATGGTAACTTAATAGAGCGTTCTGTTCTAGCAGACTTTCCAGCTAATGTTAGTGATTTTTTCAAGTCGTCTAGCGCTTTCGACTGATTTTGGTTTACATCACTCTCATTGTATATCGTGACCTTATCAGTGGTTGTGTCGTGCAGGCATGCAAGAAAAATAGTATCCGAAGGAATTTCAATATTTTCATTTTTAAGTGCCGCTCTAACCTCAATATTGTTTAACACTTTTGCAGCAACTTTTGCATTCGCTTCTCCGCTATGACCGCCACAAGCGCCGCAATCGTAACCAGTCGCATGTGGATTGTTTACCATGGTAGAACCGTGTCCGACAATTAAAACAAATTCAGCAAAATTATCAGTGATAGACATTGCGGTCAAGGTATTTTTACCCATTTGAATTTGCTGAGCTAGCGGGATACCAACCGCTTCTCCATTCCTAATTTCACTTTTTAAACTGATGCTTTTATCCTTTACTTTCTTATCATTTAGGCCATAAGTATCTGGGTGAGGCACAGGTCGAGACCAACCAAAAGAGTCGGTAAATAATTTGGGTAGATACGACAATCCCATTGGACTTACGAAACTAAAACAGCTTATGGCTGATGATTTGAATGACTTCCAAACTTTCTGAATTTCTCGATTTTGGATCCGATTAGAAATCGTATTTTCTTGCTGAGATTCGTCCGTAATATTTTCCATAATCGTTGGGCCGGTGGGTAAAAGTACTGGACAATTTGCTTCACCTACCTGATGTGCTAAAGGAATGAATTTAATCGGAAAGGCAAAAAAACCTGCAAATCCAATTGTTTCTATTTGTTGATCAACCATTTCTAAATTTCTTCGATACACTTCTGATCGAACATCAATGCAAAAAATAGCTTGAGCCTTAGCACGCTCGTTGTTTCTAATGGCTGGTACTGATTGATTGATTTTTTGTAAAATATTTCGTTGAGCTGAAAGATCAAAAGCATCTTGAAGAATAAGATTGTAAGCCAATTGCTGTTGAATTTCTTTTTGATAGCTCTTCGAGAGATATACTTTTTTTGCATTTTCCCATTCTTTAATTAGTACCGGACTTTCAAAACTTTCAAGTAAGGCTGCTTCCCAGCAAACTAAGATGGCTAAAAACTCAATTACTTTTCCATCTTTTCCACCATGCAGTTCGCTTTCCCAATCCAATCGAGCAGCATACGCTGACCAACCTCCAATATTAAGTAGCAAACGATGCAAATAGGCCTCTAATCCTTCTTTGGGTATTTGCAATTTAGTCAATGCCATTTGGGCCGCTTCCAATGGATTACTTGGGTATTTCTTTATGATTTTTCTAAAATTTTTAACTCCAGTAAGTTCTGCAGTTAATGCAACTTCAGCTTCCTTTTTCCAGGCCGTAAATACTCCCACTTTTTGATCTGCAGCTACCCAAAGTGCTTGGCCCGAATCAAAATAGGAAGCTGCCCAAATCGTAATTCGTCCAATAATAAAACGATTCCAATCTTTTTCTGTCACCATGGTTGCAGTATTGGCAACTATTGGAGTGGTTTTAAAAGGCGTTTCTTGAGTTGAACGCTGCGAAAGCTGTGATATAAATTCATCAACAGGAATATTCAAGTCTTTTTTGGAAAGTGCACTCTCAAGGTCGTTAGCTGTTATTTTACCTGATTGAATTTTTTCTAAATAAAAACTTTTGGGCAAAGTCATTTGAACATTTCCAGCTGCAGCCAATTCTTCTGCTACCGTCTCAAACTTTTTTGTGGTTAATCCCAAATATGGGTTAACAGCTACAAAGTTCTCTAAAGACCAAACAGGTGCTATTTTTTTACTCGCGGTTCTCAGTGCATTCAATATGGCTTCATCTCCGCTTTTAACTTGATCTAAAAAATTACGTTCCATTTTCTATCGGTTTTTATTTGTCTTCTTTGTTAAATGAACTTCTGTTGCTGAATTAATTCAATTTTTTGTTTTGTTTCAGTGTTTTGTAATTGTGCGAATACAATGCTCGTACTATTCTGTCAAATAGCGTATTTACATAGAGTCCGTTTCTAATGTGGATTGCTAATGCTTGATAAGCCGGTCGATTTGAAAATAGAGGAGAAGCAATTTGTATAAAAGTAACTGCGCCAAAAACAAGGAGAATTATACAGATTATATTGAGTTCGTAATGACCCGGAGTGATTAAATCTGGAATTTGTGAGGCTATTAAATGATGCGCACCTGACTCCAATAAGAAGAAAGCAGTAGCGACTAAAATGGCTAAGGCAGTGGCTTTGATTATCAGTGTAAAACCTGCTTTAGAGTCAATTGCCGAAGTGAACAATCGAGATAAGCCCATAATTATGATTGCGCCTATTGTGACCAATGCAATGTCTCTTTTTAAGTCCAATCCCCATAAGGTTGCGAAGGCAGCGTAAACGATCAATGCCAGAAGGATGCCTGCAAAAATTTTGAAGAGGCTTCCTTCTCTTGCTGAAGAAGTGATTTTTGAAGTCCGTAAGGTATCAATTACACTACCTGAAGATAAAAATGAATGAGCTTTATAGAATGAATGAGCCACTAAGTGAAGCATGGCTGCTGGATAAACTCCTAATCCACAAGTCATCAAGCTAAATCCCATGTGAGCGACACTTGAATAACCCAATGCTGTTTTTACAGAAGTTTGAGTGAGGAAAACTACGGAAGCAAAAAGGGCAGTAAACCCTCCTAAAATGATGAGCAACATTGATGCAGCAGTAGTAGCTTCCATAACAAAAGCCATTCTGATGATTAAAAATGGCCCTGCATTTAATAATCCAGCGTGCAGCAATGCAGAAACAGGTGTAGGTGTCTCCATTACTTCGATTAGCCAACCATGAGTAGGAAATTGAGCTGATTTTAATAAAGCCGCAGTTGCAATGAGCAATGCAATCATTTCTATGCCTTCAATGAACTGATTAGAAGAAATACTACTTTTTAATTCTTGAAAAATAACCTCTAAATTTCCAGTATTGAATTGATTGTAGAGTAATATAAAAGCCACCAATAGACAAGCATCTGCCAATCTTGCCATGATGAACTTTTTACGTGCAGCTATAATCGCTCTTGGACGGTCCTTGTAGAAAACCAATAATCGATGAAGGGAAACGCTTGTCAGTATCCATGAGAGATACAAAAGAACCAAATTGCCTGAAAGCACAAATAGTTGAACCGAAGCAATGGTTGCTGCCATTCTTCCAAGAAATGCTCCCTGATTGGTGTCACCATCCAAGTAATTGAGGCTAAAACGCATCACAATAAAGCTCAATAATGCAATCATCGCAAACATGATCACACTCACTGAATCCAACCTTCCTGTAAGTCCAATTTCATCTAAACCTGTTAATGAAGATTCAATTAATCCATTTTGAATCACTAAAAAGCTAATTAGCCCTGATGAAATAATACTTATTAAAGCAGATGCAATGCCCATCTTTTTCACCAAATTTGGTCTTAAGCCTGGCTGAAACCAAGAGACTATGGCTGTAATTATAAAAGCAAGTGATGGTGTAAAAGCGATGAAAGCTAAAAGTTGATTGTTCATGTCGGTTATCTGTTTTAAATTCGAGGCAAAGTTTAAAAAACAGATTCATATATTTTTATTTATATTTATTATCTAATGTATAAATAAATTTTATGATTAATGGCGATCCAATTATTGAACTTCCTAGCATCAAATGAATAAATAGCCTTTACTCCAGGTTCTTTTCTTCAGATATTTGAAGTCGTTTTTGCTGAAATGATGATTATGGAAAAGTGGTGCAAATTTAAAATCGAGTGGATCGATTTTATAATTAATTAGGCTCTAATTTACTCTGAATCCGCCCAATTTAAACGCGCAACAATAGGGTGGTGGTCGCTTAGTTTCTCAGGTAAGGTCTGGTATTGCTCCGCTATAAGTCCCTCTGAATGTAGAATGTAATCTATTCTAAAGGAAGGAAACTTTCCAATGTAGGTTTGACCTAATCCACGTCCTGCTTCTAAAAAGGAGTCTTTTAAGCCTTCAGATAATTCATCATAGGCATAGGAGGTAGGGGTGTCATTCATATCTCCGCATACAATTACTTTGTAAGGCGATTGGGCGATGCTTTCTTTTATTAGTTTCACTTGCTCTTCTCTTCGCTGAAAGGCCTGTTTTAACTTTCCAATGAGCATCTTTTCTTTGCCTAAATAAGATGAGAAACTATTGGCATATACATCATTAATGGTTTTATAATCCACATTCTCTAATTTGATTGAAGCCAAATGCATGTTGTAAACCCGAATGATTTCTTTATCTGTTCTAATGTCCGTATAAATACAAATGTTGTGCTCTCCATCTTGAAACTTTACGCGGCCTTTGCTGATGATGGGATATTTGCTAAAGGTGGCGATTCCCCATTTATTAGGTCCTTTTACAAAAGAATATTCGTCGTGTTTGTATTTGATGTTGGGGAAAGTCATTAAACTATCCAACGTTTTGAATTCGTATGTTTTATCTTGACTGAAATAAAATTCTTGTAAACATAGAATGTCGGCTTTTTCGGTGCGAATCAGTTTGAAGATGTCATTTCGGGTGTGTTTGTCCTCTTGCCACATGTATAAATCGAACAACCTTACATTGTGACTCATCACCTTTATGGATTCAGATGATGCCTCTTTCATTTTGTTGACTTGAATGATTTTAGGAATACTTTGATAGCCTAAAATCAATACAATGAGGGACAGTACAAATCGAATTCGACCGACGACCATCCAACCCAAAAGGAAAAGGATATTAATCACCACAAGATAGGGTAGAGCAAGTCCAAAAAATGCCGGCCACCAAAAGAAGGACGGTGAAATGTGACTCGCTGCATAGCCAGTTAAAAGCGCTATGGCGAATAGGATATTTAATCCATAAAAGATGATTCCAAGAAACTTAAACTTCTTCAAATTAAGTTTATTTCTTATTTAAACTCAGTTTGTGGCCCATCTTCTCTTTTTTCGTTTTTAGGTACAATTCGTTGTGCTCGTTGGATTCTATTTCTAAGCTTATGTTCTCAACGATTTCTAATTGATAGCCAATTAAACCAGTTCTTTTTTGTGGATTGTTGGTCATCAACTTCATCTTAGAAACACCTAAATCACGCAATATTTGAGCACCAATACCATAATCACGCTCGTCCATTTTGAAACCTAATTTTAAGTTTGCTTCAACGGTGTCGTAACCTTCTTCTTGTAATTTATAGGCTTTTAATTTATTCAATAAGCCAATTCCTCGACCTTCTTGATTCATGTAAACAACAACACCTTTACCTTCTTTTTCGATCATTTCCATCGACTTTTGCAATTGTGGCCCACAATCACATCGGCATGAACCGAAAATATCTCCTGTAATGCAAGAGGAATGAACTCGAACTAAAACTGGCTCGTCTTTTTCCCAAGTTCCTTTTACCAAGGCTAAATGTTCCTGCCCATTTGTCAATTGCTTGTAGTGAATCAAGTCGAAATTGCCGTGTTCAGTTGGCATTTTTACTTGTACTTGTCTTTCTATTAACGTCTCGTTTTTAATTCTATAAGCGATTAAATCTTTAATAGAAATCAACTTCAGATCAAATTTCTTTGCAATTACTTTTAGCTCAGGCAATCGTGCCATGCTGCCGTCTTCATTCAGAATTTCAACTAAAATTCCTGCAGGAGAAAATCCTGCCATTCTTGCTAAATCAATGGATGCTTCAGTGTGACCAGCTCTTCTTAAAACCCCACCTGGCTTTGCTCGTAGCGGGAAAATATGACCTGGGCGACCTAAGTCTTCTGGTTTTGTGTTGGGATCTGTTAATGCTTTGATTGTTTTTGACCGGTCGTGAACAGAAATACCAGTCGTACATCCGTGACCAATTAAATCTACAGAAACTGTAAACTGAGTGTGATGCAAAACGGTGTTGTTGGTCACCATCAGGTCCAAGCCCAATTCATCACATCTACTTTCTACTAAAGGGGCACAAATCAAACCTCTACCATGAGTGGCCATAAAGTTGATCATTTCAGGGGTAACTACTTCTGCAGCAGCAATAAAATCTCCTTCATTTTCTCTGTCCTCGTCATCAACAACGATAATTACTTTACCTTTTTTGATGTCTTCTATTGCTTCTTCAATCGCATTTAATTTCATAGAAATTGCTTCTTAAATTATGGGTACAAACTTACTTAAAAAATCAGGTTGTGATGAGGAAGAAACAGATAAAGACTACCTTTGTTGTCAAATTATACAATCTTCAAAACAAAAGAATTGGGAAGAGTTATTGCCATAGATTATGGAGCCAAACGAGTAGGAATAGCAGTGACTGATTCCTTGAAAATGATTGCTAGTGCTTTAACAACTGTTGAAAACGCTGACTTATGGTCTTTTTTAGTGACCTATTTCGCAAAAGAAGATGTGGATACGGTAGTATTAGGATTACCACTTCGATTAAATAGTGAGTTGTCTGATATTGAGCCTCGCATCCAAAAACTCATTCGAAAAATTGCACATGAATATCCACAGCTAAAAATAGAACGACAAGACGAGAGATTTACCTCGAAATTGGCTGTAAGAGCAATGGTTGAAGGTGGGATGAAGAAAAAACAACGCCAGGTTAAAGGCAATATAGATAAACTAAGTGCCACACTTATTCTTCAAGAATATCTGGAGCGCAGCACTTATTGATTGATCAGTTTCACAGCTGATTTTGGTAGTTTTAAGTCAAAAATACCAAAAGAGTAAGGGGCAATTTCATAACTGTTATACGCAAATGAAATGGTGTCTTTCTCAATTAAAATGTTAGGAGTGAGTATCAATTCTTGATCAGCAATAAAGAATCCGTTTTCTTCGAGATCAGAAGTAGTTTCTATTTGCATTTTCTTTTTCAACACGGTTAAAAGCATTGTTTTTACTTCAACAGTATCGGCAATCCAAGAGAGTGGATTTAAGGTTTTACCTGTTTTAAAGTCCACGGTATAATACAACAATTCGGTATCTGGGTGGGCACCTCCTGCAAAAGTTAGTTGATTTTGTGCAACACTCGCATATTGCTCATTGAAAAAGGGAACGGTGACCTTATTAATGAGTTCGAATCCGATGACTTCTTTATACTGGAGTTGATTTTTTTTGTGCTTATTAAAAAAACCAGCTTTTAATTGATCCAAATTGTCGGTTGCTTTTAAATTTCCTTCCGGAATAAAATCAATAAAGGTTTGCGAAAAAATGCTGTAAATCGCACTGTTTAATGGTTTTAATTGAGCATTTGTGGCTTTGTCTGTTTTACTTTTAAAAATGGGATAAGTCACATTTAATCGAGCGCAACCTTTGGGAGTTTCGGTATCACATTCTTTTGATTTCTCAATTACATCAACTTCTACTATTTCTAAATCACCACTTTTAATCGCTTTCTTTGATTCTGAGGAGCTATCACAACTGCATAAAGCAATGATAATTAAAGAGAAAATGAAGTGTATTTTCATAGGTCGATTTGAATCAATAAAGGTAATTGATTTTTTTAAAATCCACCATCATCGCCACCGCCACCATCATAACCAGACGATTTTTGTCGTTGCTTGGCTTGATTAAATCGGTAGCTAAATGAAAGCAAGAAGGTTCGTGGACGCCACTGAAATTCGGACTCGGAAGTAAAGGTTTCTGTTTCCGTATAAGAACGCCATTTTCTAGTATTCAATACATCTTGAACACTAAAAGTTAGCGTCCCTTTATTTTTAAGGACGTCTTTGCTCGCAGCTAAATTAATGACTGTCATTGATTTCACTCTCCCTTGTGCACTCTTGTTAGGAGCTCTATACATCCCATTTATTTGCAAGTCTGTTTGTTTATTCAAACTGTATTTTGCACTCATTCTTGCATTCCAATTGAATGCATAAACGCCATAATCTTTCCCGTTATAAGATCCGTTTTGATCAGAAATAAAAACATTTACTGAGCCGTTTACTTTTAAATTTGCGGTGATGTCTTTTGAGAAATTCGTTTCCACTCCATAATCGTCTTTAGTCGCTAAATTAACAGGAAGGGTGAAGGTAACACCTGTATCGTTAGCGAAGCTTATGCGATCAGTTACATCCGTTGTGTGCTTGTAATAGGTTCCAACGTAAAACGATGCTTTTTTCCAATACTTCAAATATCCCACTTCAAAGCTGTTGGTATATTCAGGATTCAAATCAGGATTACCAGTTCTGATATTTCTTGCATCTGAAAAAGTAAAAAATGGATTCAAGGATCTAAACCGTGGTCGACTTATTCGTCTACTGTAGCTCCATTGCAATGAATTATCGTTTTTCAATTTGTAGGTAAAAGCAGCAGAAGGGAAAAAGTTGGTATAGCTTTTTTGATTTTTTTGATTCGTGGTTTTTAATTCAGTGCCAATTTCAGAATGCTCCATTCGCAAACCCAATTGATACGATAACTTTTCATATTGCTTGCTAAATATTCCATAAGCCGCGTAAACATCCTCTTGATAACCGAAGATATTTGTAAATTCTGTTAAGGTAGTTCGGTTTCCAAAAGCATCATCTTGTTCTACTTTATATTCCGTGTTTATCGACCGAATATTGGCTTTAGCTCCCGTTTCTA
This sequence comes from Acidiluteibacter sp., assembly GCF_055129545.1. NCBI lineage: Bacteria > Pseudomonadati > Bacteroidota > Flavobacteriia > Flavobacteriales > Cryomorphaceae > Acidiluteibacter > Acidiluteibacter sp. The sequence goes on from NZ_JBSRUB010000026.1 coordinate 101,966, forward strand.
ATTTCATTCCTTTATTTAAAGGCAGCACAAAGTCGGTTTGAAACAGGTAATTGGTTTCATTCTCTTTATTGTCAGAAAACTGTTTAAGAGCAGGTTCGTTAATATCTATTCCTTGAATGGTATACTCTGAAATATCTGATTTTTCTGTTTCTCCACCATCATTGTATTTAAAATCGGCAGTAAATTCCTTCCCTTTTTTCTCAAACGTTTTTTTATAAGAAAGTGAGAACTCTTTATTTTCATCGTCTTCTTTTTCATTACTTTTTCGAATACTCTCATTGATTAGATTTCCATCTTGATCGTAATCTAAATAAGTAATTTTTCCAATATTGTCTTCATCTGATAGTCGATACAAAGTCGAAAAAGTTAAGGTATTTTTTGCATTCAAGTAAATATCAGTTCCCAACATTATATTGTGTGAGATCCCCGAATTTTCGTAGTTGCGGTCTAAATTTGTACTGTAATTAGTATCCGCTAGGTAAAAATTTTGCTCAGATTTGCCCACGCGATTAAATTTAGAATATCCAGTTCCATAATTCACAAATGCATTGAATTTCTCTCGACGCATATTTAAGTTCAGACTCACGCCAAAATTCTCTGGGTAACCGGCTCTTACTTCAACTGAGCCATTTATTCCTGATTTTTTCTCTTCCTTCATAATGATGTTGATGATTCCTGCTTCACCTTCGGCATCATATTTAGAAGACGGATTAGTAATCACCTCAATACGCTCAATCATGCTTCCTTGTAATTGTCTAAGTGCAGCTGTGGTGCTTGTTCCCACCAATCCCGAAGGTTTTCCATTGATCAATATTCGAACATTCTGACTTCCTCTCAAACTCACATTTCCTTCTACGTCTACCGCCACAGAAGGAACATTGTCTAGTATATCAGAGGCATTTGCACCCTTCATGGTTGGGTCAGAACCTACATTGAATACTTTCTTATCCAATTTAAATTCCATCTGACTCTTTTCGGCAACCACATTCACTTCATTGAGTGTTTTTACATCTGGAAATAAGGTGATTGTTCCTAAATCGGCATCACCTTTAATCATATTTACCCCTCTAACCGTTTTAGATTTATAGGAAATAAAAGAGAATTCCACTTTGTACATTCCCCGATTCAATGGTAATGTAATAATTCCTGATTCATTGGTAATTCCGCCATCTACCAAACTTGAATCGCGCATACTATAAATCGCAATGGTAGCGTAGGGTAGAGGAGCATTGTTTGATCCATCTAACACTTTCGCGGTAAACGTAAATTTTTGATCTGTGCCTGGTCTATTTTGAGCTATTGAATTGTAGCCAAAGAGTATGAGTGCAGTTATTAGGAGGATTCTGAAATTCATTCCGCGAAATTATTGATTTTATTACTGCAGTATAGACATCAATTTGTTTAAAAAGTTTAAAAACGAAAATGTTAAATTCGAATTCGCTTAATTTGCAGTCGATGAAGAAATGGAAGATTATTTTTCAATTTGTATTGGCAATCACATTGTTGGGTTTAGCGGTTTACTTTATTCAAACACAACAATTTGAATTAGAGCGCATTGTCGAGCATTTAGCTCATGCTGACCTCACAATGGTAGGTATTGGACTAATATTTACGGTGGTCTTAATTGGGTGCCATGCTGCGTTGTATTTTTATAGTTTTCGGGCCATTCACAAAGAGGTTAAATATATTGAGTTAATTGATTTGTTTTTGAAACGCAATGTAATCAGTGTTTTACTTCCTGCCGGAGGATTTACCTCCTTAAGTTTTTTTAGCAAAGGATTAAAGAAGAAAGGATTAAGCTCAGAGCAAATTTATTTAGCCTCCTATTTATATGCCACTATTGGATTAATCTCTGTGGTTCTTGTTGGCATTCCGTTTATAGGCATCATGTATTTTGTGGGGCATTTGGATTATACGTTATTGATTGGATTGATTGTGTTAATCCTATTTCTAGCAGTATTAATTCTCTTGTTTTATTCTGTTTGGAAACAAAAATGGATGTACAACTTTTTGGTGAATAAAAGTCCACGATTGGAGCAAACAATCAACCGAATTGTGGAAGAACGTTTTAAATTTAAACCATTGATATGGGCATTAATTGCTAGTATTTTTATTGAAATCATTGGTGTAATTCACATGTATATTTCACTAGAAGCAATAGGAGTAGAGCCAGATATTGTGGCTTGTATTTTAGCTTATATTGCTATGATTATTTTATTGTTGGCTAGTCCATTTTTAAGAGGGATGGGCGCCATAGAAGTTTCCATGACATTTATATTGATGAAGTATGGGTACTCTGCATCAGAGTCAGCTGCCTCTACTTTGCTCTTTCGATTCTTCGAATTTTGGGTGTTGCTGGCTTTGGGTATAGTGGCAATAACTATAGATCGATTGCGATTGTTTTTTACCTAATCTTATCTATTCTTTTGACCTATTCGTCTATTGTAATTATAAGTACGTAGCTTATTTTCTTAAAAAATGTTGAACACATATGTTATAGGATTCAATAATTTTATTACTTTTAGTCGCTACAACCTTGATATTTGAAGCCTTTAGACCTTTACAAAGTAGATTTCGCAAAAAATCATTTACTGAATTCGCCAGATGTGGATATGGAATATATCTACAGAGGTTATTTCTCAGATGAAGTAATTGATCACATTCTCGTCCTTGTTGAACGTCAATTAGAATTCAATGGAGAATCGCATAAGATTCGTAAAAAGGCCTACAATGTAATGGTGGAAGGATTGCAAAACATAACCAGACATCAAATTAATTCAGAAAATGAAGTAGAAAAAATTGGTATTTTTTGTTTAAAAAAAATCAATAGCAGTTATTACATTACCACTGGAAATCAAGTTGGAAATAAAGATGTTGCAAAGCTTACCAATATGTTGGATAAGTTAAATGGAATGGATAAGGAAGAACTTCGAAAGTATTATGTAGAACTATTAAACAATGGTAGCTTTTCAGAAAAAGGAGGTGCCGGAATAGGTCTAGTGGATATGGCTCGACGTTCAGAAAGCAAGCTGCATTATAACTTTAAAAAGTTAGATGAGAACAACCAGTTCTTTTACCTCAAAATATGTTTAGACTCAGAATTTGTTGCTGACGTGAATCATTCAGTAGGAGTGATTCAACATTTTGAAGATTTGGCTACTTTACATGATAAATTGCTAAAAGAAAGAATTGCCTTGACGCTAAGAGGTGTTTTTACCTTAGAAAATGTAGGAGATATCATTGAGTCGATCAAAAAATCCAAACTTGGAACTACTGACAATAGAGGACAATTAATTTTATCCTTGATGTATGAAATGTTGATGAATATCATTCATCATGCTGCTGTAATAGAAAAGGTAGGCGGTGTGCCTGGGATCTTTATCATGAGCGAGAATGAAGACAAAAGTGAATTGCTTTTTACTTCAGCTAACCTCATTAAAAACAATCAAGAACAGACACTTCGAAATGAATTAATTACAATAAACTCTTTGCCGGATAGTGAGTTAGATGCCTATTTTTTAAAGAATAACATTGATGCTACTGGAATGGTAAAAACTGGATTGGGATTAATCAATTTTAGAAAAAGAACAAAAAACAACCTCAATCATTATTTTGAACGCCTCGATGATAATTACACGCTTTTCACATTGCAGTTGAATCTCAAAGCTCCAAGTGAGCCGTATTCTTAGAAATATCAACTACTTTTTAAATCGATTTACATTTTTTTCCTTCATTTTAATTTCATTTTGTATTTTTATAAGAAATCTCTTTCTCAGAGATCAACTTTCTAATTTACTCGAAAAATGAATTTTAAATCTCTGTTTCTATTCCCTCTTTTACTTTTTACCATCTCACTTCTCGGCCAAGAAAAACTAAAATACTCCTCGAGTGGTTCTTCTATTCAACTCGGAATATTGTTTCACAACATTGGGAGCTATAGCGCTGCGATTGAACAGTACCGAACCGTTTCTGAAAATGACACCAATTATGTTTTGGCTCAATATGAATTGTCGCTGAGCTATATTAAAGATGGAAAACACACTGAAGCGTTAGAAGTGATTGAAACTGCAATGGAACTTGGGAAAACAAAGTATGACAAGAATTTCATTAACAATAAAGGGACAGCCTTACGAGAAATGGGGCAAATTCAAGAAGCGTTAAAAACTTATACGGAAGGGATTGAACGATTTCCGAATAGTACTGTACTTTATTACGGCAGAGGCTTGGTTTATGAAGAGCAAAAAAGTTATCAAAAAGCCTTTGAAGATTTCAAAACTACCGTATCCATAAGTCCCTACTATGCTGTGGCTCACTATAAATTAGGAGCCTTATTAGAAAGAGCACAACAACCAGTTGAAGGCATGCTGTGCCTCATACAAGCAGCAACGATAAACTCTTATGATCAATTGAGCACTCTTTCTTTAGATTTAGCAGAAAATATTGTGATTGGGAAGGTTCCTGATAATAAAATTGAGCTGGAAACAGGAGCTCCCGAGGAATTGATGAAGAGTCTTGAGCAGAAAATGAAAGATGAATTATCTGCCGAACAAGCAAATTTAATCAACTCTAAAATTGACAACAAATTACTTCGTTCGATCGCAAAATTGTTTCAATCGCTAGAAATGGATAAAAGCAATGATAACTTTTGGTACACTAGTTACATCAACTTTTTTGGCAAAATAATTCCTGAAGGACAATTTGATGCATATTCCAACTACTTAATGTCGAATTACAGTGATTCTAAAGTGAGCAATCAAGCTAAAAAGCAAAACATTGAATCTTTCAAAGTTTGGGGTAAAGAAGAGCTGGATTTATTGTTGGTTCGTGAAATGGAATGGGATGGAAAAGTTCAACCCGTACGTTTTTGGCTGAGATCTAACAATGAAATTAGCGCAATTGGCAATGTAGATGCCAATCAAGAAGAAAGAGTGGGTTATTGGGAGTTTTACTTTGATAATGGAGAGCTCAATTCTAAAGGAGTGTATTCAGAAAAGGGCAAACGTCAAGGCGAATGGGTTTGGTTTGACGAATTGGGAAATAAAACGGAACAAGGCAATTATATAGATGGAAAGGCGGAGGGAGCTTATAAATTGTTTCATCCTGACGGAAAGCTGAAGCGATTGATGGAATATAAAGCTGATACTTTAAATGGGAAATATGAAGCTTATAGCCAGTTTGGAAAACTGATAGAAACCACTCAGTTTAAAAAAGGTAAAAAAGAAGACACCACTCATTTGTATTTTAATCAAGGACCACTTCAATATGTAATTCCATATACAGGGGATGAAGTAAATGGAACAGTAAAAAAATACTTTATTAGCGGAGATCTTGATGAGAAATTCGAAATGAAAGACAATGAGCGAAATGGAGCTTATTATTCTTATTATTCGGATGGAGATTTGTACTCCAAGGGAGCCTATAAGGATGGATTACAAGATGGAACATTCACTTATTATTATAAGAATGGACAGCTTTCGGCCGAAAGAAGATTTAAAGAAGGAAATCAAGTAGGCGCTTATAAAAATTACTATCAAGACGGCAGAATTGAAGAGGAAGGTACCTTAGATGAAAATGGAAAACTCAATGCCATATTGACCAGGTACGATCGGAATGGGATTAAAAATAATGAGTTTGAATACCGAAATGGTGACTTTATTGGATATGTGAATTACGGTGAAAACGGTGAAGTAAAATCTAAAGCCCGATCCAAAAGAGGAAAATTAAAAACAGTGAGTTACCATTTTAATGGCATTAAATCCTCGGAAGGAACTTATAAAGCAGGAAATAGAGTTGGGAAATGGAAATTTTATTATCCCAATGGAGAGTTGTCCTCTGAAGAGACATTTAAGAAAGACCAGATTATAGGTGAAGATTTCAATTACCATAAAAATGGAGAGCTAGAGAGTAAAGTGAATTATGTAGAAGGCGCTAGAGAAGGATATTATGAAACCCATTACATTGGTGGTCAGCTCAAGGAGCAGGGGTTTTATCAAAAAAATGTAATCGGTGGTCCAAGTGAGGTTTATTATTCCAATGGAACAATCAGTAGAAAGACCTATTACCTCGGTGGAGAAATAAATGGTTGTGATGTGTATTATGATGAAAAAGGCAGAATATCAGACAAATACTGCTACGATAAAGGAGTGTTGGAAGAGTATTTTAGCTATGATACGGCTGCGAATGTATTGAATTATATCGTTTTAAAAGATGGTTCGGCGGAGTTTCAATTGAAGCACATCAACGGAAATAAAAGCGCAAAAGTGGCCTACAAGCACGGAGAATTACACGGCATTTTTGAGTGGTATGATGGATTAAATCAACTGGATACTAAAGGTCAGTATGAATTTGGAAACAAAGTGGGTACTTGGGAATACTTCTATGAAAATGGCAAACAGAGTGCAAGGGGTAATTACCTTTTGAATGATAAGCAAGGCACTTGGAAATGGTTTTTTGAAGATGGCAGCTTGGAAACGGTTGGAGATTACTTATTGGGCAATAAGAATGGAAAATGGTTGGATTATCATGAAAATGGAAACAAAAACTTGGAAGAAAATTACATTGAAGGCGAATTGCATGGACCAACCATTTATTATGATGAAGCCGGTGAAACTCAAATTCAGTTGAATTATTATGAAGGTACACTAGACTCTTACAGCTATTTGAATTCTGAAGGCGTTTTGCTGCCTGAAATTTCATTGAAGAATGAGTCAGGTAAAGTGCTTGCTTATTATAAAAATGGGAATAAATCCATTGAATATGAATTGGAAAAGGGATTGAGAGAAGGGGAGTACAAAATTTATCACTCCAATGGCAACCTATTGAGAGATGTGAAATTTAAAAACGGATTGTTGGAAGGCGAAGCGGTCTATTATACCACAGAAGGAAGTAAACGAAAGGAAGTAACATACAACAAGGGCAATAAAAATGGAGTAGTAACTGCTTATTACCCTTCTGGTACAGTGAAATCTACCGAGAATTATTTATTGGGAGAATTGTACGGAAAATCTATTTGGTACTCCAAAACTGGTGAAAAGGAAAAAGAACGAATCTATTACAATGATGAGATTATTTCAGAAACTAAGTTTTAGAGTATTTTAGATTCAATGCTAGTCGAAATAAACTTTCAATAAGTTTCAGGTAAAAAAAATGTTTGATTATTAATTCAATATGATTTTGTATTACAATTTGACATTATTCTGTTTAAAAGTCGAATACTTTTATTTAAGACTGCCATTTAGCAAAAGGTAAGTAAATCAGAAGAATTTCCTTAGAGAAACTGGAAAGCTTCGAAGGTGGACCGAGAAGATCATCCAGCTGAACTTAGGGAATTCAAGGATTTAATTTCCTTTTGATAAGGGCTGAGCGTACTTCGACGCAGCTCAGCACAGGTTTTGTTTTACTTATTTGGTTATTGAGCTTGTCGAAATATACTCATCAAAAAGCGAATAAAAAACAGAAGAATGTCAAATGAAAATTTCCTCAGACAATAGCGATACACATTTTTAAGAATTAATAGCATAACAATTCCATTCATCGAAGAAAACAACCATTGCTGTATTCCTTTAGGTAGACCCTTTTCAAATTATTAAATTCGCAATTAAATTATAAAAGACAAAGAATGAAGAAAATTTTCATTGCAGCAATAGCCTTGGGACTGTCATACGGCAGTTTTGCAAAAGGTAAAGAAAGCAAAATTGAATTTGTAGAATATGATTTGCCAAATGGCTTACATGTTATTCTACAGGAAGACCACTCTACACCAATCGTAGCGGTAACGGTTTTGTATCATGTAGGTTCTAAGAATGAAGATCCTTCTCGTACCGGTTTCGCTCACTTTTTTGAGCATTTATTGTTCGAAGGTTCTGATAACATAGAGCGTGGAGAATATTTTAAATTGGTTCAAAACAATGGTGGTTCATTGAACGCCAACACCTCTTTTGACCGAACGTTCTATTACGAAATTCTTCCTTCTAATCAGTTGGAATTAGGTTTGTGGTTAGAATCTGAAAGAATGTTGCACGCCAAAATTGACCAAGTAGGAGTAGAAACTCAAAGAGGCGTAGTAAAAGAAGAATTGAAGCAACGAAATGAGAATACACCTTACGGTAGTATTTTGAACGAAGTATACGGACATGCATTTGAGGAACATCCTTACCGATGGACGCCAGGTGGATCTCCAGAATACATCAACCAAGCGAAAATGGAAGAATTTTTAGACTTCTATGCGACGTTTTATGTGCCGAACAATGCCACCCTTTCTATAGCAGGTGACATCGATGTAGCAGAAACAAAAAAGTTGATCGACAAGTATTTCTCTACCATCCCAAAAGGAACGAAAGCAATTCCAAGGCCAACCATCGTGGAGCCGATCAAAACGAAAGAGGTAAGAGATACGGTTTATGACAATATCCAATTGCCTGCAGTAGTGCAAGGATACCACATTCCGGCACAAGGAACTCCGGACTATTATGCAGCGAGCATGTTGTCTACTTTATTGTCTCAAGGAGAGAGTAGTAGATTGCAGAAAAATGTAAAAGACGAAAAAGAAGAAGCGGTATTTGTAGGTTCTTTCATGATTCCTTCTGAAGATCCAGGTTTGGCGTTGATGTTCGGTATTGCGAATATGGGCATCGCTCCTGAGCAGTTGGAAACATCAATCAATGCGGAAGTAGAGAAAGTGAGAAACGAATTGATTTCGGAAGAGGAATTGACCAAATTGAAGAATCAAACAGCTTCTGACTTTGTATCGGCAAACGGAAGAGTAGCTGGTTTGGCGGAAAACTTGGCCAACTATCACGTTTATTTTGGGGATGCTGATTTGGTGAATACAGAAATTGATCGCTACATGAAAGTAACGAGAGAAGACATTCAGCGAGTGGCTAAAAAATACTTTACTCCTGAAAACAGAGTGGTATTGTATTACTTGCCGAAAGCACAACAAAAATAAATCTCAAAGAAATCAAAGAATTATAAAAAGATACACATGAAAAAATTTAGCATATTAACGCTGATCGCTTTGATGACTGTGCCTGTTTTTGCACAAGAGTTGGATAGAAGTAAGCGTCCACAAGCAGGTCCTGCACCTGAAATTAAGATTGGAGAAACCCAATTGTTTACCTTAGACAATGGATTGAAAGTGTTTGTGGTAGAAAATCACAAATTGCCACGAGTAACCATTTCATTGAGTTTTGATGTTCAGCCGTTCACCGAAGGAGACAAGAAAGGGTATACCGACATCGCCGGAGACTTATTGTCTACTGGAACGAAAAGCATGTCAAAAGAGGAATTCAATAAAGCAGTCGATTTTATTGGCGCCAACTTCAATACCACTTCAAGTGCGCTTTACGCTTCAGGTTTGAGCAAGTATGAGCCAAAGTTGATCGAGATGGTGGCTGACGTAGCCATGAACGCCAACTTTACACAAGAAGAATTGGACAAGTTGAAAAAGCAGTACCTCTCAGGATTGGCTTCAGAAAAAGATGATCCAGATGCAATTGCTAGAAATGTAAGAAATGTATTGATGTACGGCAGCGATCACCCTTATGGTGAAGTGAGTACAGAAGCGACCATTGAAAACATTGAATTGGCAGATGCTCAGAAGTACTATTCCACTTACTTTAAACCAAACATCGCTTACATGGCAATCGTTGGGGATGTCAACTTTAAGAAAACGAAGAAGTTAATTACAGCTGCATTTAAATCGTGGGAAAAGGGAACAGTTCCAACTGCTACTTACCCAACACCAACAGCACCAGAAGCGACAGAAATCGTATTTGTAAACAAGCCTGGAGCCGTTCAATCGGTGATTAGTGTGAACTATCCAGTAGATTTAAAACCATCTGATGCGGATAAGATTCCTTCTTCTGTGATGAATACATTGTTCGGTGGTGGATTTACTTCCCGATTGAATTTGAATTTGAGAGAAGCGAACTCATACACCTATGGCGCTAGAAGTTCATTGAGTGATGACAAATACATTGGCTATTTTGATGCGACTGCAAAAGTGAGAAATGAAGTAACCGATAGTGCATTGGTAGAGACGATGAAGGAAATGATGAAGATGCAAGAAGGCGTTACTGCTGAAGAATTGCAAGGCATCAAAAACTACATCACTGGTAACTTTGCGATTGGTTTAGAGAACCCACAGACGGTGGCTCGTTTTGCGATCAACAAAGAATTGTATGACTTGCCAGCTGATTACTACAGCAAATACTTGATGAACGTGGCGAAAGTATCTCAAGACGATATTAAAGCGATGGCAGCGAAGTATATCCGACCAATGAATGCGTACATTTTGGTAGTGGGAAACAAAGACGAAGTAGCGGACAAAGTAAAAAAGTTGAGCCCAACAGGACAGATTAGATTTGTAGATACTTACGGAAATGACGTAGTAGAAACATTGAAGCCAGCTCCAGCCGGAATGACCGCTCAGAAAGTAGTAGACAGCTACATTCGTGCAATAGGTGGTAAGGAGAACTTATTGAAAGTGAAAACTGTAAAATCTGTGATGAGTGCAGAAATGATGGGAAGAGCGATCAATGTAAATGTAACTTCTGAAGCGCCTAACAAATTCTTGATGGAAATGAAGATGGGCGAAATGGTGGTTCAGAAACAAGTTTACAACGGTGTAAAAGGAAAAGAATCAGGAATGCAAGGCGAAAGAGAAGTGACTGGTCAAGATTTGGCGAGTTTGGCTTTAGAAGCGCAGTTGTTTCCGGAATTGAACTACAACAAAGAAAGCTATATCCTTGAATTGAAAGGGGTAGACAAGGTGCAAGGTAAAGAAGCGTTCGTGGTGAACATTACCAATCCATTGGGCGACAAAATTACCAACTTCTACGACTTAGAAAGTGGGTTGTTGTTGCAAACGGATGCCACTGAAGAAACGCCACAAGGCGCCATGTTAGCGACTAAAACCTTTTCTGACTACAAAGAGGTACAAGGGGTGAAGTTTCCTTATGTAATCAAGCAAACGTTCGGTCCACAATCATTTGATATGAAAATGGAATCGATGGAAGTGAATGTGAAATTGCCAAAAGGTACTTTTAGCGTGGAATAAGATTTAAAATGAAATCTAAAATGAAAAGGCGACTCGGTAGAGTCGCCTTTTTTTTGTTTTGGATTTTTGGAAATTAGGATTGGTTATACCCATCCTTTGAGTATTTCGTCCTTTCAAGACTTGGCTTTTGGTTTTGACAATATCAATCCCAAATACTGTTCCAATTATCCTCGTATTTTTCTAAATCTGAAACTCTTATTGCGATTGGATAATTAGTTTTTATGGCTTTTATTCTTGGTCTATTGAAATACAAATCATCGGTTTTTTCAATAAGTTGAATAAATTCCATTCTTGAAAGTATAAAATACCTGATTTGATCATTATTGTCAATATGCACAAAAACATAAGGACAAGGGATTTTCTCCGAGATTATACTTCTTTGATCATGTCTTAATCCAATGTTATAGCTAGATTGATTTTTTGTTGTTTTTACTTGAATATTTACAGTCTTATCAGTTTCAGGATTTAATCCAAAAATGTCAACAGAGGGATAATTTTTTAAAGTTAAACTCGCAACCCATCCTTTTAGACTCATCATACCTGCCACAAAGTATTCACCTGTAAGACCTATTAAATGCTTATTTAGATTTTTTTTGCTCATAAAGGTAATTTTCTAACTCTTGTTTTACTATTTAAATCACGTTCAGTTCAGTGAGAGATTTAGAGGTAAGACTCCGCTTTACCAACTCGACTTTATTTTTCTTTTAAATGTATTTCGATCAGTTTTTCCAAAATTAAATCTGTTGTATTTTTTCGTTCAACTGTCTTACGGTCTTTAAAATCAAGTGATAAGTCTCCACTTTCTATAAATTCTGCTGCTTGAGTGAAATACTCTTGAGATTTTTGATTATCCTTTAATACATCCAGTATTTGATCACATGTTCTTTTCATTTTCCCTTTATCCTTTAAATTGGGAGCGATGTTTTTTGTTATTAAGAATCTAAATATTAAAAGAATGTGAAATCTATATCTTTTGGAATTTTTAAGAAGTTTACCCGCTCCTAATAATTTTTCAAGTGTATAATATGAAAGAGAGCTAATGTAATAAGGAAAGTAATCATGGTCAGGATTGAAAATACCAACACCTATTTTTTCAATTAATTTCCCATAATATCCTGTCACATGATGAGGATTATTTAAAAACATTGAAGACAGAGATTTAATCTGACTTTCTCTATTTATTATTCGAAATAACGGAACCTCATCCACACTTTTGTACTGGTTAGTTCTCCTTTCATAAAAGAGTTTAAAATCGTCCATTTCCAGAGCATTATAATAATCTTCTAAATTTCTCTGGAAATCAGATAATGCTTCTAATTCAACAGCATTAACAGCTGTTTGATTATTTGTTGCACGAGTAATATCACTTTTAATTTGGAAATCAGTGGTTACAATTATTTTAACAGGAATATGCATTTCATCAATTCCTTCAATAGTTCTATTTTCGTAAAGCACATTGCTCGTTTGGCAGCCATTAACTATTTGGTAATTTGTAAGTGTAATTGTCTCGCCTGGACCAGTGATTTCCTCCGCTACAATAGTCACACCGTTATTCAGAATGCAAAATTGCTCTAATTGACCCTTTTGAATGGTTCCAGAAATATCTTTATTTACCGGATTATCATCTTGTTCTAAATAATCACGAATATTATCATCAAAAACTGATTTCATTTTTCCTGTTTCATCTATGATAATTTTTTTGAATTCTTTAAATGGTAGTAACCCTGAGTATGCAACTGTAATTTGACTTATGGTAGGAATATTAACTTTTCTTTCAAATTTGATTGTTGCTTCAACGGGCTCCTTAGTTTTTCTATAAAGTTTTTGCAGTCCCTTTGAGTCTATTGGTGTAATTTCAACATTGTTAAATAAGTCGATATCTGCAATTTCTTTTTTGTTTGAATCTATTACACTAACAAGATTTGGGTCATTTTCCCACTTACCATTTGTACAGAAATATAACTTACAAATAGGATTTCGCTCTTTCATATACTTTGTATTTGAGTATATAAATTTCTGCATCTCAATGAAATTTTTCATTTCATCTGTAGTAAACAATGTTGCTTCTTCACTAAAGAAGTTTTTTGTCCAACGACAAAAATTTTCTATATGTTGATTATTAAAACTTGAAGAACTTTTAGATTGGATAAAAACAAATGTTACTGTTAACATTCTATTCATCTCCATAATCTGTTTTATTTCACTTGTATTAGAGCAGAGTTTATTATTTACTATTATTCCAATTCCGTCAATACCTTGCGCGGAATTTCCAGTACTAATAGATTTCTCATCAAATGAGATTGAATCGAACTCCTTATTTATAACACAAAAGTTGCAAAAGTACTCAAACTGCGTACTTGGTATTATGTCTTTATAACCTTTCCTGTCAACAAAATCATTGAGAAATCCTTTAGTAATAGTGTCCATTTTATTAATTGTAATGTTGATTTTAAATTTTCTACTAGTGTGTCTTAATTAACTCTTTCATTAAGATGATTTGAATTATGTATCAATTTCTTGAAGGCACTTATCAAGGTCTATCAATAATGGCATACAACAAGTAGATAAGATGAACTTCCTATCTCGCTTTTGGTGGATGCGTCATATTCCAATTTTAATTATTTCTTTAAATCTATTATTCATTGAAAAACAGACAATTCACCATCTACTTTTAATTGAACGAATTACGAAACTCGAAGATAATATAAAAAATGATACAACAGAGTGGGAGAGTTTGAAAATTAATGGGTTGAGAGTACTTTGCATTTTAAATTAAAAGTCACCTCATGATACTTCCTAAGAATTACGTCTTTTCAATTCAGCTAATATCTCTTTTTGATATTTTATAACTTCATCTATTCTTAGCATCCAAGCTCCAAATAGTCGGGTTATTAAAATTATTGCTAATACTATTACAAGTCCTATGATTGCTTCCATAATTTTATAATTTTTATGTAATTCTTTAAATCTATTATTCAATCCAAAACAGTTCAATCACCATCTACTTTTAATTGAACGAATTACAGAAACCCGAAGATAATATAAAAAACGATACTAACGAGTGGGAGGGATGAAAATTAGTGAGTTATGTGGATAAATGGGAGATTTGTAGGAAAGACGCATGGTTACACAATTGTCAGGAGTAGCTTTTTCGTGGTTTGTTGTGAAATTCAAAGTTGTTGAAGGGGAGAGGTGGTTAAATTGAAAGCCCACCTCATTCATTAATGAAAATTGGTAGGTTTCGTAGAAAAATCGGAAATCCCGATTTTTCTTATTGATTCCTCTTGAACCAGTTCACCTTCTTTGTAAATATTAAGAATATGCTCGTTAATGGTTGATTTCTCTTTCTGAAAAAGTTCCGCCATCTGCTCGATAGTTAACCAAACTGTTTCGTTTTCTAATCGGGTTTGAATTTTGGTGAAGCCGTCTTCCGTTTGGTATATGAGGATTTGAGAATTACCTTCCATTATGCTCCTGTTTTATATAGTTCTTGTTCTAATTCTTTATGAGCTGCTGTGTAATGTTGCATTCCACCAAAAGCTTTTACTAATATGATACGCAGCTTTTCTCGTCTAGGAGGATGTGTCAAATCCCCATTTAGTATTTTTTTATTCAATATCTTTAATTTTTTCAAAAACAGATCAATTACTATCTACTTTTAATTGAACGAATTATGATTTTCGAAGATAATATAAAAAATGATACAAAAAGAGTGGGAGGCTATGAAAATTAATGGGTTGGGAGAATATATGTAAGTATTAAAGGAAATACGAACAAGTATTACCCCTTTTTTCTAATGGTCATAACTAAACCAATTACAAATACGATTCCACTAATAATGAGGGGTGTCCAATTTGCTTTACTCACTGCTATGTCGATGCCTAAGAAATTAAAGCTTTCTGAATCTTGAAACGCTTGGAAGCCGAATACTAGGGTTCCAACAAGTCCAATAATTAATAAAATGGTTCCAACTGCTTTCATAATTTAAGTTTTAGGGTTTGTAAGCTACAAGATAATAAAAAAACAAATGCGTTGAGAAGCCATAAGGTGAAAGTTTACTTATGGTTTATAGGATTCAACAACCCCAAATCCTTAATTGCTACTGCAAGAAATAGAAAGAAACTTTCACCGCTAATCTTTTAAATTGAGCATCCTCAAATGAGGCAAATATTCCTGCATCCATCAAATAAAAGATCTTGGTTAATGAGAGTCCCATTTCAGAATAATGAATGTTTCTATCGGAGTATAAGTAGCCAAACTCCAACTTTTCATCCATATTGGTTTTATTCAAACCTGGAAGGAATTTCAGTAATAGGTGATCATTTTCAATGGAGAAATGACTTTCTAGGTAATAATCTTTGGTATTGAATGCATAGTAATCCAACAATCGGAATCCATTGATTTTTGGGTTGTCAATCACAAAAGTAGGAGCTGTGTTGAAATTTTGATAATCGGCAAAATAGATGGAATTGGTATTGAAAAAACGTCCTGCTTCAAAATAGTAGTTCACCTTATCCAACAATAGGAAAGGAAAAGTCTGCTGCACAGAAATTTTAATCAAATCATAGTCGGCCTGGCTGTTTAGCACGCCATCAATCCCTTTTCGGTAACCTATCCCAAAAGTTGGGTAGTTGGATTCCAAGAGCACTTTTTTATTGTCTTTAAAGGTGTAAAACTGTCGCGGCGTCCATTCCAATTTGGCTCGAAAGGTAACCGCAGTATTGTTGCTAATTAAAGACGGATTATTGAATACTTCTGAGTTCTCAGGTATATTTGGAGTGTACGTTCGGTTGGTAATGTCTAGCAATTTAAAGTATGAATTATTTGATAGCGCTTGACGATAGGCATATTCTCCACCAACACTAAAAACCAATCCGTTAAACACGTCAATCTGATGGTCAATCTTTATAAAATCGTGTTGAAATAGCTTCTTAACATTTCCCGTAAAAAAAGTGGTAGAAATGGTGTTCAATCGATCAGAAATAGGGCTGTTTTGGTTAAATCCAACCGTTCTGCGGCCTCCAGAAATACTGATCAATCCTCTTTTCTCTTTGTTGTATTGCGATTCAATTTCCAACCTTCCCAAAAAGGTTTTCCGAGCTACTGCATAGCCCACAATGGGTGTAATTTTGATGAACTTATCTTCTCGATTATCCCAGGTGTAATCGAGTAGTGATTTGACGGGTAAAAACCCATCGACCGTATTGTAGCAGGGGAAAGCCCCAACGAATAAACCCTTCGGTTCAAAAATGTGCTTTTTATTTTTGCTGATAATTTTTTCATTGAAAAGAAATAGATCTTCTAGCAAGTCGGATTGGTTTGACTTTTTTGACTCTTCGTTAGCTACTTTTTCTTTATAATTAATGGCTTCAAAAATTTCTGATTCTTTATCTGAAAGTGGGATTTTGCGCATTGCTTTCCAAGCACTATCCGATTGATTAAATGCGCTATCCGAATAATTGATGGTGTGGATGAATTTGACTTCCATCGATCGTGTGGCATCATTTCTTTCCCTCTTTTTTTGGAGCTTTTTAATTAATCGAACGAGCTTATATGTTTCTCTATTGGTCAGTGTTTCTTTAGATATAAGCTGTTCTATTTTTTGCTGTTCAGCACTGTTATTTAGTATGATATTCGACTCACTATTTTCTAAATTGCCTTTTGAAGCTTCATAATTGTTATCAATACTTGCATCAATTTTATAATCCGTTTGCACGGTTAAATCACTGAGACTTGCTAGATAATTCAATTGAAACCGCAGTCCTAACCCCTTGCCTGAGACCTTTATTTTATGGTTGGTAGGCATCCAAACCAACCGCTGAATTTCATTGTACCGCTGTTTGTATTCCACTTGGAAATACTGCTTTTGAAGCACAACATCCACATGATTGATGTTCCATAAACCCTCGTTAATGTATAAAAATCCACTAATCAAGTAGCTTCCTTTCCGCTTCGGAATGATTTTGATTTTATGAATGATTTGATTGTCTTCTTTATAGTTACCTTGGTATTCAAATCTATAGACATTGAAGGCATTTCTGCTCAATGGGTTGATGACTTCCTTTCCCCCCAATTTATAAAAGTCCAAATTGATATAGGAAGGAATTGCTTTTGTGGTGTCTTTTTCCTCTGCTTTTTTAGCACTATAGTTTTCTTTTATCGTGTTTGGATTGGTGTAAGAATAATTCAATAGGGTTTCTACTAAATCGCCCATTTGTACTTCTCCTAAGCCTTCTTTCTCTGCAAACTTTTTGACAAGATTCGGAATGTTATCTACATCAGAAAAGCTCCGAATGTACATATCTGTTTGGTATCCTTCAATTTGCTTCTTGTAATATTGAGCCATTACAATTGCTTTCCGCATAATGTTGTAAGAAGGATCTTCAAGGGTAGGAGAATCAGAAAGGTCAGGAAACAAATAGTTAATGGGCTTTAATTGAATCTGAATGGATTCCGAATTTTCATCTACCGAAATGGATTTGCTTTCATAACCGGCACTTTGAATGTTTAATTTGTAATTGCCACATTTTACCGGAATATCAAATCGTCCATTAATATTGGCCATAGAAGCCGATGCAATTTCTTGGATAAAGATGTTTGCATAGGGGATGGGTTCTCCTTCCTCATTTGTAATACTCCCTTCAAGAGTGCAGCTATTTTGCGAAAAGCTTGCCGAACAGGTTGTTATTAAAAAAAGGAGAAGGAATGCTTGTTTCATTTATTGGTTTAAGCAAAAGAAGGTCCAAATTACTGTTTTTAGTGGGATACCAATGGACAATGTAATGGATTTATTGAAGTATGAAGGTGACCCCAGTTAAGATTAACAATTATAGATTTAAATAGTTTTATTTTGAAAAATTGGTTTGTGCCAATTGACTAAATGATAAGCATAAAGTTACCCCCTAATTAATTTAGAAAGTAAGAACGGTATGTGAAATTATGCCCACAAAAAGGGCGGCTCATGGAGCCGCCTTTCTGTCTTCGATGTAAACGTAATGGTCTCTTACTGAATTTTTAAATATCCAATATCTGTTTTGCCGATAGCGGGCTTAACAAACTTAAATTTAGGGCGTTCTATAAATAGACCTAAACGAACTCCACATCTAAGGTAATAAGACCTTCCTGCTTCTAAGGGTACTTTGATGGATTTTTTGCCTCCAACTTTTGCAGAAATAATATACTCTCCCGCCTGTTTAAGAGTGATGACTTCAAAATTGCCACTTTTAATATTGACCGTTAATGAATCATTTATTTTTACATTATAATTGTTCTGTTGTTCATAAGGTATTTTTGGTCTGTAGATATAGAGTTTGATATCATTCGCGGGGGATGTATTTGAATCTAATGTTTCATTATAAGTTCCCATTTTATTTTGTGCAAATGGGATCTCAATCTTTCGTTTGATTTGAGGAAAGTAAAAACCTGCTTTGATTTCAATTCTACTAGCTAACACAACATCATTCATTTCTGTAAAGAATGGATCAATCTTATTTCTTTCATTAGGTGAGTCCCATTCACCCCTAAAAGAGCCATAACCCAGCAAAGGCTCAATTACAATGGGTCCTATTGTAAATTTATAGGCAATGGCGAGTCCCACATTGGTCGCGGTCCCTTTTGTAGTCACATTTGCTTGTACCGGATTAAAAAAAAATAAAGGGTCCCTTGAAACTGAAAAATCGTCTCCATTGTATGTTTCTGTAAACCAAAAGTGTCGGTAATACAATTCAACAGACAATCCCTTTGGAGCAATTCTTCTCTTTGTAAACGGATAATAGCGAATGCCAGGTATTATTGCATTGCCATTCAATTCATAAACTTTTGATTGTGAGATTAAGTCACTTGAAAATCCTTGAGCATATATACCTGATTCGTAATTCAATAATACCGAAAAGTGACTGCCAAACGTACCTTCGATTGATGGTTTGAACTTGTTAAAAGTACCATGAAGTGCGTCAATTCCTACAGCAAAGTGTTGAGAAAAGGAGTGGAAAACGTTTACTAGAAAACAGAGTAGTAGAATGAACTTTAATTTTTTAAACATCGGATAAAAATAAAAAAAGTATTGTTGATTTATCTCAAATCTTTAGTGTCAAGAGTTAAAAAAATCATTTGATTAGCACATCTTTTTGGATTTGAGATCAATTAATTTTTGTTGATTTTTTTCAATTATTACTAAATCTTAATGAATAATCTAGTTGCTATTATTCACCTTAATGAATGCTTGTACAAACTGTTCCAACTGATTTTTTGTTTGTTCATCTTGAACCATTCCATCAGTATTGATCTTGCCTTTAATGCCTTGAATTAATAGCGTCGTTTCAGGGGTGAATACTGTTTGAAGGGTTTTCATGATTAATTTCAATTCTTCATGTCCTTTTTCTCCATTTGCAGAAGCTGTAATTAATCCTAAGGGTTTATCTGAAAATACAACAGTAGAAACACACCATTCAATGGCGTTTTTGAGTCCACTTGGGATGCTAAAGACATATTCTGGGGTACAGATTATTACTCCATCTGCTTGTTCAATTTGATGACGGAATTCAATTATTTTTTCAGGAACATTGTGGTCAGTCATTGCTGTTTTAAAGTGCGGCAGTTCGGTCAAATCATCAATAATGGTTAAATCGAAATTTGCCTGTCCGAGTTCAGCGAGGTATTTTAAAATGGCAAGGTTGGACGAGTTTTGACTCGCACTGCCATTAATTCCTAGAATATTTAGTTTATTAATCATTTGATTTCTATTTAATGTTGAAAACAGTTGCCCCTTTCAATCATATTTCATTTTAGTATACTTTAAGTCTCAGATAGTTCTTTTGTTCTGCGGATAATCATACTTAAAGTGGCGTGTTGTTAAGTCTAATACTATCATAAACAAAAAGGCGGCTCATGGAGCCGCCTTCTATATATTTTGAAATCGTATTAAACGTATTGTAAAGTTCTTATAGTTTGATAGAAACTCCGATTTTTCCACCTGAAAATGCATTACCGCCTCCTAATTCTAAGTTGATTCCAATTTTTTCATTAAAGTAATAACGTCCACCCACTTGTGCGCCAAGCCCTAATCCGGAAGAGCTTGATCCTGGGTAATCACTCGAAGAGTTCCAAATATAAAACCCAATATTTAAGCCGGCGTAAAAATCCCAGTTAGAGGGGATATCTAAAAGTCGATTAAAGTGGTAATTTCCATTTCCAGAAATACCTATTACAGAATGTCTATAGCGCTTATTAAAATAATCTTCTCGATAAGAGCGAAACGAAAGTTCTCCACCTATTGTGATGTCTTCATGAACACCATAATCTACTCCTAAATATACTGGCAATCCCCAAGAAGAGAATCCTAATCCTGCGTTGAATTGTGCTTGTCCTTTGTCAATTGGATTTTGAGCAAAAATAACATTTGTTGCCACTAAAAAACTTAATAATAAAAGTTGCTTTTTCATATTTTATTTATTGTCCTACTCGTTTGGCTTTTCAATAACGCCCCGTTTTTTTTAATGGTTTCTGGGCTCCATTTATTATTATTTTGTGATTTAAAAATAAACGCAATCGATTCAAAGTTACCTTTTTTTCTTTCTCTTTTGATTCATCCTTTAATTTTTTAAGTGATTAAAAATAAGTAAGTTTTAAATTTAATTTAGATTGCAATATACTTTGAATCGAAAATTCAAGGGGTTTCTATTTCTAGTGTCAGATTGTTACTATTTCGTATTAATAAAAGATTACTCTTCTCCAATGTGTTTCTTGTAAAAATGCCAGACTTCATGGGCTACATTTCTACCTAATTCTAATCCGGCAACGTTTTCTGCTTGAATATGATATCCACCCATCACTCTAGAAATTCCTGCCATCTCAGCAGTTTCTGTAAATGTTGGAAATTGCAACGTAATGGTATCTCCATTATAACCTGGCTCTGTCATTGCACCTGCTACTAATGTCGCTTCGGATCCAAACTGATCACTTCCTGTCCATAATTTAAGTGCTTCAGCACATCCACCACTAATGGTACTGTGACCTGAAACATAACTTGGAAATGGAGGACATAAAAAGATCTCGGGAGAATAGGGTCGCCAATGCACTCCATCCATTTCCATCATGCCTTTTCCTTCACCTCCCCAAGCTTTGATGGTTTTACCTTTGTAGTATTGATGCACCAATGCGAATGGGCGTGCATAATCGTAGAACATTTTGGAATCCCAACAAGCAATAAAACCATCCATAGCAACCACTTGATTGTAGAAATACATTTTTACATCTTGGTCTAAATTATGACTGTCTCTTCTTGAAACATCCTGTGCAAATTTCAGCCAATGTCCTGCTTGCTGAACCGATTGGGGCCCATCTCTCATAAATTCTACCAATGCTTTTTGATAATCGGTTAGATTGGCCTGAAGGTCTACTACTTCTTGAACTTCTTGTTTTAATTGTTCTGAGCCAACCATCGGAGGTGGGCCGGGTCGAAATTGGTCGCTCGATTTTAATGCGATTGGTTTTACTTTATCCCAAAAAGGGGTTAAACAACTTGGAGCAAACGTGCCACCTTTTCCATCAGAGAAGTATTTTGGTTGCCAACGGTTAATATCAATGTTTTTATCAGCTGTGTTGACTGGAGTATATCCTGTATAGTCTAAATAAGGAGTCCTACTCGAATCGTTTTCTTCGCCGTATTGATTCGATCCGTCATTTTTCCGAGCTTCAATGACCGCTTTTGCCGCTAAATTTCCAATGCCCTCTGGAGTGCTCGGATCTAACGATTTATTCATTGGGTCTAACCCAAGGTCTTCCATAAATTTAAAAAAGATTGCGGAATCCGAATAATAATATTCATTCATAGCTCTAAAAGCAGCATAGCTTATGGCAATTTCTTTATTTGTCAAGGTGTGTTCAATAGACGGTCTTCTCTGAATTTCTGTGGCATATACAGGAATTGCTTTTTCATCATATCGCGACCAAGCATCAAAAATAGAGGTAAATATCAACCCTAAGTATCGAGATGTAATTGTTGGTTTTGGCTTAAATCGCTCGGTATCATAGGCAGTAGCGGTTAAGGCCATTTGACCCCACTTATAGGCTATATTATTGATGCCTATTGGCTCTTTAATTTCTTCAATAAGTGTTTGTTCGTCGTTGTTCTGAGGTTGGTTGCAGCTTATCATTAATAGGATAGATACAAACAGTGTAAAAGTACGTGTCATTATGAAAAGTTTAGAAGCTACGAATCTAGTGATTCCATTTATTTTCTAATAAAAAATAATAGACTTTTTAAGAACAAAATGAAAATGCATTGCTGCAAGGTTCTTTTTGAATATTTTTATCATAAATCGCTAAATTTTAAATCATTCTGAATCCTTTAGAATCATTATTTTCTCTTTCTTTACAGCATGAAAAAAATAAGCTTTCTTTTTTTGTTGACTATTCTACTCTTTTCTTGTAAGAAAAAAGATGATATTCGATGTGATAACGCTCAATTACAAGTATGTAATTCAACTTCGGATCAAATTGTTTTGTATTCATGGAATACTAATCAAATAGATGATACTATATTTCCAGGTGAATGTACCACAAAGGATTTTGGAGAAGTATTTATTACTTATGATAATCAGGGAAATGAAGAAAGTCTCACTAAGGTCGGTAGCTTTCACACCCTTAATGCTACTTATTTATTTGATATAGAAAATTGTTTTAAAGTTATAAATGCTCCTGGCGGATACGTGGATATTTCTCATTGTTACAATGGCAAATTTGATGCAGATAAGGAGGAGTTTGGAGTAGATTGTGGAGGATTCTGTCCGCCTTGTGAAGATATGGAAGTTCCATGCGCTGCCAACTTAAAAACCGATAAAATTGATTGGCAAGTGGGGGCAGATGATGTTTTGAGTTCTGCTTTTGAGATTATTACTGACAGTGAAATGCAAATTACATTTCGATTTTATAGTGGACAGGAAATGTTGGTGACACTTCCTGTTAGTTCCTTTCCTGCTGCAGATAGAACGTTTGTAATCGGTTCTGAATACTATCAAGCTAAGGTCGGTTATAGTACTAGATTTGAGAACTTTGATACCGAACAAGGCAAAACCATTTACTTTATTTCAACGGGTACTGGAACTGGAAAAATCGACTTTTGTGACATCCGTTTTACTGGCGTATTCAATAATAAGATTGGTTCAGGGAGTTTAAAGTTTAGGGATTGAAAAGTACCCTTCGATACAACCTCTTTTCAGTCGGTCACTCAGGGGCCTTTTTATAAAACTAAAATTCTCAACGATTTTGTATAGATAGGCCTTTTAAATAGTACCCTGAGTAAATCTGAGGAACGAAGATTTGTATCGAAGGGCACTATTTTTTTCTAAAAATTTTCTTTGCTAATTCAGGAGCTTATACTAGAACAATAAATGAATAAATATTAAGTTTTTATAACTCCAACAATAAAAACTATTTAAATATGTGAAAGTTAAAAATTGCCACACTCATTTGTTCAATTGCATTCATTGTTACTTCTTGCTCAAAAGATGATGATGATGTAACAACTCCTATTGTCCCACCTGTAGCTAAATCAGTTTCCAATTCTGATTATTTCTTGACCGATTCTGCCAATTATTGGATTTACGAAACCTATCAAGTTGATACCAATTATATTGAAACGTTTGTTAGTCGAGACACGGTTACCGTTAGAGAAGAGAAAATTAATGGAACTGATTATATGGTGTATAATATGAGAAATCCTATCGGTTCGAATAGAAACAAATCGGATGTATATAGGAAGGACTCAACTGGCTATATAGTGAATCGATACGGAGGTAGAATAGTATTTTCGGCAACAGATTTGTACCGGGTAATAGCAGTTGATTCCATGAATCCTAATATTTATATCACTGAATATATGATGGTAAAAGACAGTGTTCCGTTAGTTGTTCCTGCAGGTTCATTTAACGATGTATTAACGTTACAAGGAAAAGTAAAAGCTGTAAATGGTGGAACTTCAACTTATCCTGAAGTTAGGTATACCAAGCAGAGTTATGCAAAAGGAGTAGGCTTAGCTTTTGAAAAGTTTTTTTATTTTAGTACTGGCCATTTTCACTATGAAAGAAGATTGGTTGATTATCATGTTAATTGAACTGTTCTAATTTCTGATTAGTCGAAAAAGAAAATTTTGTAGTCACTGAAAATAATTCGGTTAAAAAAAGAAAGGCGGTCTGTACAGACCGCCTTTCACCCGTTTAAACAGAGCATCCGCCGACACCTCTATTAATGAGGATACACCTCCATGTCGTTCTCTACTTTTTCAATATTGATGATCTCATCGCCTTGAGGGAAATGCCAATTCACATCGCTTCCTTCTTCATAGCCAATTAAAGCTGTGCCCATTGGCGAGAGAACTGATAATTTCCCTTTTTGAATGTCTGCTCTTTGAGGTAGTACCATTTCCAATCCGGCCTTACGACCAAATGGGGTAGTGATGGTAACTATACTTCCAATTCTTACTGTTTTCTTTGGAAATTCTTCTTCCGAAATAATAGTGGCTACTTTTAATTCCTCATATAACTTTTTTCTACATTTAGCCGCGATTGGGTCCACAGCCTCTGAATTTCGAATCAAATCGATTAATGTCTTTTTGTCCTTCTCTGTGACAACTAAATTGGTTACTTCCATATCTATATCATTTTCACTTCTTCAATAATTTTATTTAAACTGTGCTTTGCATCCCCAAAAAGGAGTTTACAGTTGGCACGCTCAAACAATGGATTGCTTGCTCCAGAGTATCCTGCCGACATTCCTCGTTTCATCACGATTACTTGTTTGGCCTGATAAGCCTTTATAATCGGCATACCATATACAACGCTGTCTGC
This sequence comes from Acidiluteibacter sp., assembly GCF_055129545.1. Taxonomy (NCBI): domain Bacteria; kingdom Pseudomonadati; phylum Bacteroidota; class Flavobacteriia; order Flavobacteriales; family Cryomorphaceae; genus Acidiluteibacter; species Acidiluteibacter sp. The sequence goes on from NZ_JBSRUB010000026.1 coordinate 126,869, forward strand.
ATCAGTTTCAGCCGCAGGATTCACTACGTCGTTGGCACCTATAATGATGGCGGCATCAAATTGAGCCATATTGTGATTTACTTCTTCCATTTCTACAATGTCGTTGTAGTCTATGTTGGCTTCTGCCAGCAAAACATTCATATGCCCTGGCATTCTTCCTGCTACTGGATGAATAATGTATTTTACATTGGCGCCTAATCCTTCTAACCTTTTTTGCAATTCGAAGCACTCTTTTTGAGCTTGAGAAACGGCCATTCCAAATCCGGGAATAATGGCGACATTTTTTGAAAAGGCGAGGATAGAGGCAGTCTCTGCAGTAGATATCGTTTGAATTTCTTGCAAGGCTTCTGCAGTGTGACCACTTCTTTTTAAAGCTGCTGTTTGTCCCAACAATACCTTTTTCAGGGAACGGTTCATGGCTTTACACATTTGTATCGTCAATAAGATACCTGTAGAACCCACCAATATTCCTCCTAAAAGCATAATGGTGCTGTCGAATAAAATCCCTGAAATGGCTGTAGCTATTCCGGTAACGGCATTCAACACAGAAATCAATACTGGCATATCTGCTCCACCTACTGGCATAGCAAACTGAATTCCATTGACGATACTGATTGCTCCTATAATGATGGAAATCGTTTGAAAACTCAGCGCAGTCTCTGGTTGTATAATGTGCCAAGCCGGTAATGCAATAACAATGATCCAACTCAATGCCGTCAATGCTTTCGAGCGAAAATTATTTTTCAATTTACCGGCCAATTTGTAGAAGGCAATAATACTTCCTGAAAAAGAGGCGCCGCCTAAAAATACACCCAATAGCAACACGACCTTAATTACTGATTGATCTATTGTCAATGAGTTGATGAACGACTCGTTGATACCGATAATTAAAGCGCACAATCCTCCAAACGCATTAAATAAAGAAATCAATTCAGGCATCCGTGTCATTTCATAACTTTCGGATAAGGCTTTCCCAATAATGGTTCCCACCAAGAGTAAAGCTCCCAATAAATAGATGTTGTTCAACTGTCCTTGCTGAAATACGATCAGAATAGCAGTTGCTAGGATGGCGATTACCATTGCTACAGCCGATAAAATGTTTCCATTTCGAGCAGATGATGGGGCTGCCATTAATTTAATTCCTCCGATAAAACCGATGGCTGATAGGAGATAAGCGAGATTGATGATTCCTACCATAGTTAGTTTTTCTTTTTGATGAACATGGACAACATTCTATTGGTGACAAAAAAACCACCCGAAACATTAATGCTTCCTATCAGCACCGCCAATGAAGCGGCTAAGATGGTAGAAACTTCTGTCAGTGGAGTGGACAATAATTGGATTGCTCCACCAATTAATATAATCCCACTGATGGCATTAGCGCCTGACATTAAAGGCGTATGAAGGACGGATGGAACGTTTTTGATGACTTCCAAGCCGATCAAAATACTCAATACAATGACGTACCACCCATCTAAGGGTGACAAATAAAATGAATCTAACATGTGTTTATTTTAGTGGTTGTTTATCTCTGAAATGATCCGTTCATGAATAACTTTTCCATCTTCGACGACTTTTGTTGCAGACAGTATTTCATCGGTTTCATTGGCTTCCAACTTCTTTAAATAGTGTAATAAGAAGGAAGTAAAATTATTGGAGACTAAAGTAGAGGAAGCATTGGAACATTTACTTACCAAAGAAATTGGCCCTGCAATCGTTATACCATTTACTGCAATGGTTTCATTCTTCCTAGTCAATGCACAGTTACCACCATTTTCTGCCGCTAAATCAATGATGATTGAGCCTGGCTTCATGGAATAGACCGTTTTCTCGTCGATCAATCGAGGGGAGGGTTTTCCCGGAATTTTTGCAGTAGTGATTATCACATCAGCTATTTTGGATTCTTCGGCTAATCGTTCTGCTACTAAATCCATGTAATCTTTTGTTTGCTCAACGGCGTATCCACCGGCTTTTTCGCTTTCTACCGATCCTTCTACTTCTATAAAAGTAGCACCTAAACTTTCTACTTCAGTTTTCGTGTTTTTACGGATGTCGAAAGCTTTTACTTGAGCACCTAATCTTTTTGCTGTAGCGATGGCTTGTAAACCTGCTACTCCGGCGCCTAAGATTAAGAATTTGGCTGGGCGCAAGGTGCCGCCTGCACTAGTGACCATAGGAACAACCAATGGAGACATTTCAGCAGCCATCAAAACAGCTTGATAGCCTGAAATAGAAGCCACCGACGAAATAATATCCATTGATTGTGCTATTGTCGTTCGAGGGATTAAGTCTAAACTATATACCTCTGTTTTTTTACCGATATAAGGAGAAATAATGGAGTGGTCGTTGATCACATTGTAGTATCCAATGAATACTTTATTGTGGTTCAATTTCTCATTTCCTAAAGCGCTTCCATAGCTGAGGATCACATCTGAATACTGAATGATATCGGCCTTGGTTGGCACGATGGTCGCTCCAGCATCTTCGTAGGCTTCGTTGGTGAAACCCGCAAATAACCCTGCATCTTTTTCAATACAAATGTTAAAATGCCCTTTCAGCTGTTCTACACTTTTGGGAGTCAAGGCGACAATTTTATCGCCTTGACTCTCATTAATTACTCCTAATTGTTTCATATCAATTTGATTATGGAAACACGCCTCTTTCCTTATAAGTTAACTCTAATCGTTTAAGAGCTACTAGGTAAGCGCCGTTTCTCCAGTGTGTATCATACTCTTTTGAAGTTTCTACTACTTTGTCAAAAGCGATGCTCACTTTGTCATGAATCATGTCTAATACTTGATCCATTTTCCAAATTTCAGAACGCTTGTTTTGCAACCATTCGTAGTAGCTACCAATTACACCACCTGAATTACAAAGAATGTCAGGAATAACATCTACACCTCTTTCTAATAAAATTGCTTCTGCATCTGTGTCTGTTGGTCCGTTTGCACCTTCAGCAATTAATTTAGCTTTGATATCGTAGGCATTGTCTTTTGTGATCTGGTTACCCAAAGCAGCAGGAACAATGATGTCACAATCCAATGCAAAGAATTCGTCAGCATTCATTTCTTTTGCTCCATCAAATCCTTCAATTTGGTTTTTGTAACCTAAACTGTGTTGGTACAATGCTTCTACATCAATTCCGTTTTCGTTGTATAGGGTAGCGCTTGCATCTTGTGCAGCTATCATTACAGCACCCAATTGATTTAAAAAGTGGGCAGTCCAATAACCTACATTTCCGTATCCTTGAACGATGTATTTCATTCCTTTTAAATCGACACCTCTAACTTTTGCCCATGATTTGATCGTAGCAACTACACCAAAACCAGTTGCTCTATCTCTTCCTTCCAATCCACCTGAACCCAAAGGTTTTCCTGTAACAACATGTAAATTGTTAAATCGGTTTGATGGTGATTTTTGAGAAGCAAACGTGTCTGAAATCCAAGCCATAATTTGAGCATTGGTGTTTACATCAGGAGCAGGAATATCTAGGTCCGGTCCAATGTTATCACCCAAAGCAAACGTAAAACGTCTAGAGATTCTTTCTAATTCGCCCATAGAGTATTTCTTTGGATCGATTTCAATTCCTCCTTTAGCACCGCCGAAAGGCAATCCTGCCAACGCCGTTTTCCATGTCATCCAAATAGCCAAAGCTCTTGCAGCATCAATGTCTACTGTTGGGTGGTATCTTAATCCACCTTTGTATGGTCCTAGCGCATTGTTGTGCTGTACTCTATATCCGGTAAATGTTTCAATTGATCCATCGTCCATTTTTACAGGAAAATGAACTACAATTTCACTGTTGGTTGATGATAAAATTTTACGAATACCTTTGTCTAAATTCATTAAATCGGCTGCATGATTGAACTGATTCATCACGTTCTCATACATTCCTGTTTTCTTCTTGTCTTGTGCTTTAACTTCCATCTAATTAATTAAATTATTGATAATGTTCACAGTTTAAAATAATTGAATCTTGCGATTTTAAATTGCAGTCTTTTACAAAGTCACAAGTGGAACATAAACCAAAATAGAAACTTCCTTCATTAATATTTTTTCTTTGAAGTGAAATGAACTCTTTTGAATTTTCTGCCACATTGTGTTCTTCACAAAAAATGACTGGCGAATGATCAGTTTGCAAGGCACACTGATTATTCGTTTCACAATTAGTGCAGATTCTATTTTGAGTATTCACTTTCATTTCTATTGCAATTTCTATTGCTCTTTACGAAGTGCATGCCAATTAAAATCTAGAATCGACTAATTGTAGTTAATTCATTTTAGGTTAGTATTTTAGATCTCCTCATTTTTTATTGATTTTAATTTTTATTGTTATAATTGATATTAAAAACGGGGAGTTTCTCTCCGCTTGGTACAAAATGTACCAGTGTTATTTTATTTTCTCTCTCAATGTTTTTCGGTCTATGTTTAATAGCTCGGCAGCTTTTGTTTTGTTGTTGTTTACTTCTGCCAGTACTTTTAAAATGTATTTTCTTTCCATTTCAGCTAGGGTAATTGTCGTTGCTGAATTTGTCACTAAAGGCGAACTCATTTTCATGTAATCTGGCAAGTCATGAATAGAAACGCTGTTGTCTATCATGATTACCAATCGGTGGATGAAATTCTCTAATTCTCTGACATTACCTGGCCAAGAATATTCTTTCAGAATGGTTTTAATTCCCGAAGGAAATTTCAAGGGCTTCTTCTTATTTTCTTGACTGTATATTTGGTTAAAATGATTGATTAATATTGGGATATCTTCTTTTCGTTCACGCAATGGTGGGATATGTATGGTCACCACATTCAATCGATAAAACAAATCTTCTCGAAAAGCAGACTTCTCTATTTGCTCTTTTAAATCAGCATTTGAAGCAGAAATGATTCGTACATCTATTTTCTGTGATTTGGTGCCGCCAAGCATGGTGATTTCTTTCTCTTGTATCACTCGCAATAATTTTGCTTGCACTGAGTGTGAAGAATTACTGATTTCATCCAAAAAGATGGTGCCCTTATCTGCTGCTTGGAAAAAGCCTGCTCTTGTAGTTGCGGCGCCTGTGAATGCTCCTTTCAAATGCCCAAACAATTCGCTCTCTAACAATTGATCTGGAATAGCTCCACAATTAACGGCTACAAATGGGGCAGAGGAGTAGGAACTGTTATAATGAATGGCGCGTGCCACCATTTCTTTTCCTGTTCCACTTTCACCAGTTACCAACACGGTCGCTTTGTTATTTTTTATTCGCTCTATGGTTTTGTACAACAATTGCATCGGCTCAGAAACACCAATGATTCCAAAAAAAGACTCTATTTTTTCTTCGGGTTGTGCTTCAGTAGTTGGAGTTGTTATTTTTTCGCCAATTATATGATCCAATGCTTTGTTCAACTCATCATTGGTGAATGGTTTTATCAAATACTCTACAGCTCCCATTTTCATTACGTCTACTGCACCTTGAACTTCAGGATAACCCGTAATGACCAATACAGGAGTGTCCGAAAAGTGATGCGATATGTATTTGACCAATTGTGTGCCGCCGACTTCTGGCATGTTCAAATCTGTAATGACCAAGTCGATGTCAGTTGTTTCTAAAATTTCAATGCCCTCAACCACATTGTCCGATGTAAATGGATTCAACCCCATTTCATTCAGGTTTCTTCGGATAACCTCTAACATATCGTGAGAGTCATCCACTACCAAAACTGAGATGGACTTAGTTGACATCTTTTTTTAGTTTTATGGTAAATGCAGTGCCTTTTTCTAGTTCAGAATCTACGGTGATTTTTCCTCCATGGCTTTGTACAATTCCGTATACTACTGCTAGTCCTAGTCCCGTTCCTTCCCCAACCGGCTTGGTCGTATAGAATGGTTGAAACAATTTGGTCATGGACTCTTTGGAGATTCCTTTTCCATTATCTGAAATTGTTAAAATAACTTCTCCTTCTTCCTCTTTAGTCTGAATGGTTAGCTTTCCTTTTACTGGCATTGCACTGATGGCATTTAAGACCAGGTTAAATAGAATTTGAGAAAACTGAATGGCATCCACTTTTATCGGCAAGTCGGTTGAGGATAAATCCAAAACCACTTCTATTTCTTTTTCATTCAACTGAATCTGCAATAACCCAAGATTTTCAGAAATCAACTGATTGATAGAATGGTGCTTGAATTGGGTGGGCATTTCGCATGAAAAAAACATGAGCTTTTTTACAATGCTTCTTGCATGCAAGGATGAGTTAATGATTTTTTTAAGGTCAGCGACTTTCTTGGGGTCATTTTCGCCTCTCAATAGCAATTCTGAAAAACCAAGGATGTTGCCCAATGGCGTATTGAGTTCATGTGCAATACCAGCAGTAATTTCTCCCAATAAATTTAATCGGTCGTTGTGCCGTAATCGCTGTTGAATTTTTTTTTCATTCTCCCTTTTTTCATGCAACTCAAAGATTGCAATAAGCTCCAATCCAATTTGATAAATTAATGCTTCTTCTTCTTTTAGGAATATGATTTGATCTTTTGGAGGCTCAGAGAGGTAATAAACAATGAGTTTTCCACGGTTCACTCCGTTGATGACTAAATCAGTAAATTGAAAGTGTTGAGAGGGGGTAGAAGTACCAAATACTTCACCATCCAAAACAATGTTGGCTGCCATTTTTGATGGATACTGCCAACCTTTCGGAATCACACTTGTTATTTCCTCAATAGTAGCGGGTAAATCCACTACTGCTTTTTGGGCTATTTTAGAGATTTCATAAAGACAACTAAGCTCTTTAATGCGCTCATTCAGAGAACGAGAGAGACTGTATTTTTTTAACTGATTAGTAGTCATTAAATCGGGGAGATTTTACCCAAATGTAGGACTTCCTTTTTATTTAAAAAGTGAAAGAAATACAAATGTTATCACCAATGGAATGTTAACTTAAGAAGTACGTCCTTCAACTATCTCATCGTACTTAGGGTTATTAGGTTCCCACAATTCAATCTTGTTATTATCTGCATCTAAAATGTGAATAAATTTTCCATAATCGAAGACTTCTAACTCGTCTAGAATAGTCACACCATTTGCTTTAAGTTGCTCCACCAGCGCTTCAATGTTTTCAACCCGATAGTTGATCATAAATTCTTTGGCAGACGGTTCAAAATACTTGGTGTCCGATTTAAATGGACTCCATTGGGTATGTCCTTTTTTTTCAGCATCATTAGCATCTCTCCATTCGAAAGTAGTGCCGTAAGCATCGGTATTTAGTCCTAAATTGGTTTTGTACCATTCTTTGGTTTGATCTGGATCGTTGGTTTTGAAAAATATACCGCCAATTCCTGTTACTCGTCCTTTTTTACTCATTTGTCTTCTAGTTTAGAATCAAATGTATTAATAATTGGAATCAATTTAACAATGGATTAATATATCAATGAATCAATTTAACAATGAAAGAGTTGCAGAATGCTTTGCATTATTCTAATTTATTAATGGATTAATTGCACAATTGATCAATATATTAGTGAATTAATTGGTCAATCAGTCAAAGGTTCAATAAGAGAATCAATTAATCTCAAAATGCTTCGCATTCTTCATATGTTTAATATGTCTATCATTTAATTGGTCTATTTTATTTCTATGCTTTGAAATTGTAGGTTAATCAATCAAACTCTGAACCGTTGTGTAAAATTTTGTACCCTTTGTGGTTATATGTAGAGAATAGAAGATAGAAACAAGATTTATATTATTGAATCCACTTTGTGAACCATTTTATAAAACTAAGAAACCTCCAAAGCTCAGTAATTTCTCACTAAACCCTGAAGGTTTCAACTAATCTAAATCAATAAACTTTTAGAAACTAGGAATTTTAATCTACAGAACTTGGGCGCATAGTGCCTTCCTCTCCTTTCATTCTTTTTCCTTCGCCTTTTTTATCTCTTAGCTTGTCCAATAATTCTTTTTTGAAAGCTCTTTCTGCTTCATAAAGTTGTGCCACCTTTTTAATCGGCAGTACTTTTTTGAATTTAGCCAAGTACTCTTTATCTACTGCTAAGCCTTTTTCTTTTCGGGCAATGTGAGCATCTAATTCTTTTTCAATTTCTGCATCAGATTTTTCAGAGAGTAATTGCTTTTCTCCGCGTAAGGATCCTTTTTCAGACCTAAATTCTTTCCTGCATTCTTGTTCTTTTTGTAAATATTCCTTGTAAATCGGAGTGAATGCTGCTTTTTCTTTATCTGTTAGCGCTAATTGTTCTTCTACAAAACTGATTTTATACTCCAGCATTTTCTCAGATCTATCTTGTTTTTTCTCCTGTGCTTGTGCGCCGATAACTGAAGTTACAGCTATAAAAGCGATTAAGATTTTCTTTTTCATCTTGTTTAAATTTAATGGATTAATACACTTCGTTTTCTATATATTCTTGGTTCAATAAATAACTCTCTATTTCTTCTTGCGTGAATTCAACAGTGTAGGTCGGAATTTCATCAAAGTATTCCAACATGATGTTTTCGTTTAATTCATCTGTTTCCAACTCATTCAAATAAGCATAGGCTTCATCTGCATTGATGGCAGGGGAGTGGGAACTATTGGAAAGTTGCAGAATCACCAATACCAATAGGGCCATAATGCTTGTCGAAATAGTAAACCGACCAACAAGGATTGGTTTGATTTTATCCCAAATTGTCATTTTACTTTCGTCTTCAAGAATGGCCTTTTGGATTCTTGTCGGCAACGCTTCAAAGTATCCAGTAGGCACCTCAAAAGGTTGCTTGTTTTTTTGATTAAATGGATCATTTGTTTTCATCTCGGTAGTTTGACTGATTAACTTTGGTATGGTTTAATCTTGTTTGATAAAAGCTTTAATTTTTTCGACAGCATGGTGGTAGGAAGCCTTTAGTCCTCCGACTGATGTGCCGGTTATTTGAGAAATCTCTTCGTATTTCAATTCCTCAAAATACTTCAGGTTAAACACCAGTCGTTGTTTGTCTGGTAAAGTCAATACGGCCTTTTGAAATTCCCTTTCCATATCGTCTCCTGAATACAATGGATCTTCTTCTAATGCATTCAAATAACTTTCCGAAATCTGTTCAATATCAGAGTGACTCCGTTTCTTTTTGTCTTTCAAAAAATCAATACATGCATTGGAGGCTATTCGATACAACCACGTATAGAGCTGACTATCGCCACGAAATAAGGTGATGCTTTTCCATGCCTTGATAAAAGTCTGCTGCAACACATCATCAGCATCGTCGTGCACAATTACCATTTTTCGAATGTGAAAATAGAGTCGTTTTTGGTATTTCCGCACCAATAAATTAAATCCATACGACTGACTTTCGCCGTCTAAGCAAAGTTCAATTATTTTGGTATCGCTTAAGTGTTCTTCCACTATTCCTCTATTTTATCTAAAAAAAGAGCCATTAACTCTAATGAATTAATGGCTCCAAATATCTTCTTAAGTATTGCTGTTATTTTCGTTTAATAACAGTTTCTGCTGCTTTTACAATGTTAGCCGCATCTAAGCCATATTTGGTCATCAATTCTTCTGGTGTTCCGCTTTCGCCGAATGAATCGTTCACAGCAACATATTCCATTGGAGTAGGATTCTCTCTCGACAACAATTGTGCGATTGAATCACCCAAACCACCATTTCGCATGTGTTCTTCAGCGGTAACCACACATTTGGTTTTTGCCACCGATGCTAAGACTGCTTTTGCATCTAAAGGTTTAATCGTATGAATATTTATTACTTCTGCAGAGAATCCTTTTGCTTCCAATTGCTCAGCGGCTTGTAAAGCTTCCCAAACCAAATGTCCAGTAGCGAATATGCTGACATCTGTTCCTTCTGTTAAATGAATTGCTTCTCCAATCACAAACTTTTCATTTTCTGGCATAAATACCGGCACTTTCGGACGACCAAATCTTAAATAAACTGGCCCATGGTGTTCAGCGATCGCAATTGTTGCCGCTTTCGTTTGGTTGTAATCACATGGATTTATCACTGTCATTCCTGGCAACATTTTCATCAACCCGATGTCTTCCAAGATTTGGTGAGTGGCTCCATCTTCTCCTAAAGTCAAACCAGCATGGGATGCACAAATTTTCACGTTCTTATCGCTATACGCTACCGACTGACGAATTTGGTCGTACACACGGCCGGTAGAAAAGTTGGCAAATGTTCCTGTGAATGGAATTTTCCCACCGATGGTCATTCCTGCGGCCATCCCGATCATGTTTGCTTCTGCAATTCCTGCTTGTATAAATCGATCAGGAAACTCATTTTTAAACGCGTCCATCTTTAATGAGCCTGTTAAATCGGCACACATTGCGACAACATTTTCGTTTTTCTTTCCTGCTTCGAGTAATCCGTCTCCAAATCCTGAGCGGGTGTCTTTATTTCCTGTAGAAGTATACTTTTTCATCGCTTGATTAAAATTTTACTTGAGTTGTTTGTCCTGAGGTTATGGTAAATGAAATTTCTTTCGTGTATATGGAGAGTCTTGCATTCAAAGGTCGGAACACTAATTTATAGGTTCCCGGTTGCAAAACAATTGATTCTCTTACTGAGTTGAGATTTAAGTCGGTTACTTTTTCTAAATGATCGCCTTTTTCTACGAAGATAGTTCCGTATCCTTTTACGCCCATTCCGATAGCCGCAACACCAGGTTGCGGAATCATGATTTTGGTCACATTGCTTTGAGCAATGTTTACCTCCGGCAATAAAATCCGTGGCAAGGTCATGATTTCCAAATCGTATTTACCGACCAAGTATTTCTTTTCTTCATCGAAGGTATGCGCATACAAGGTGTTCATTTCTCCTGATTTCCGCACTATGGCTTGTAATTTTTGGTATTCGTTGAAGCCATTCATTTGCAAAACTAAACTACCTTGAGCGGCATCTACTGCAATGTAGTTATGTGTTCCTGCCGTCAATTCAATGTCTTTCTTTTCTACTTCTGGTGTCGTATGAACCACTAAATTGTATTTTCCCAATGGATCAACCGGAATCGTATCTGGATTTCCTCTGCTGTCTAATGTATGCACGAAGTTGTAGCGAGGCATTCCTGTAAAGGCATCGTAGAAGGTCATTGCTACGTTTGTTTCAGTTGGTTTGTTGTAAATGTCTAATAAATTCACTTGAGCCGTTGTATTGTTCAAGGCTTGAGAAATCACAATATTCAAAACTTGTTTGAAAGTCGATTCATTGCGTGCATCGTAGAAATTACCAATGCATTTAAAAGCATCCATAATACTTGGATCCAATCCTAAACCAATCACAAAAGGTTTTAGAACAACCCCTTTTCGCTGCAATGCCAATGACACTGCACAAGGATCACCATCACATTCTTCAATTCCATCGGTGATCAACACAATAATGTTTCTACAATCAGTACAAGTAGGAAAATCATTGGCCGCTTGCTCCAAAGAGTAAGCAATCAAAGTGGTTCCCATTGGTCTGATTTCTCTTAATTTACTAATGATTTTATCGTGGTTGTTTTTGCCGAAAGGCACTTCCAGCTTGGTATCGGTACAACTTCTGTCTCCTTGAACTACTCGATAGGTATGCCCAAAAGCACGCAAAGCGACTTCTACATTCTCCACACTCTTCAGACTATCCACCATTTCACCCAGTAGGCGAGTGGCTACCTGCATTTTTTGTCCATTTTCCCAACGAGCATACATGCTCTGTGAGCCATCCAGGACAAATAGAATACGCGTCTTTTTTGGAGTTTGTGCAGCCACATCATGCGTCAGCAAGAAAGCCACTCCTATTAAGAGTGCCATCATCAACTGTTGCATGTGCGTTTTTAATCTATTTTTCATGAGTGTTGGATTCGGTTCGCTGCGGTAAATCAACAACTGTGCCTCTTAATAATCTCCTAGTGTTTCAGGTAATTGGCTCAATGCATCAGCCAATTGCTCGTCATTCGGAGATACTCCATGCCACTTGTGTGATCCCATCATGAAATCAACACCTGCACCCATTTCGGTTTTCATAATGATCATTACTGGCTTTCCTTTTCCAGTTAATGTTTTAGCATGAGCCAAACCATCAATGACCGCTTGCATGTTGTTTCCGTCCATTTCTGTAACGGTCCAACCAAAGCTTTCCCATTTTCCTCTTAAATCACCTAAACCCATTACATCCTCAACATCTCCGTCAATCTGACGTCCATTGAAATCGATTGCAGAAATAATATTGTCTACTTTATTGTGAGCAGCAAATAGTGCGGCTTCCCAAATCTGACCTTCTTGTAATTCTCCATCACCGTGAAGGGTATAAACGATGCGATCGTCGTTGTTGTATTTTTTAGTCAAAGCTGCACCAACGGCAACCGACAATCCTTGACCTAGAGATCCACTAGCTACACGAACACCTGGAAGGCCTTCATGAGTCGTTGGGTGACCTTGTAAACGAGTGTTTAACTTTCTGAAAGTCGCCAATTCTTTTACTTCGAAAAATTCAGCTCTAGCTAAGGTACTGTACCAAACTGGTGAGATGTGGCCGTTAGATAGGAAAAATAAATCTTCTCCGTTTCCATCCATTTTGAAGTCTGTTGAATACTTCATTACTTCAAAGTATAACGCTGTAAAGTAATCTGCGCAGCCCAAAGAACCACCTGGGTGACCTGAGTTTACGGCATGCACCATTCTAACAATGTCTCTTCTAACTTGTGAGGCAACTTTTTCTAGTTTTGCTATATCAGCCATTTTGTTTCGATTTTGCGAGGTTGTTTGGGTCACAAAAGTAACTGAATTCAGCAAGAATGCTAGATTTCTGTTAATAACTTTCGAAATTCGTTGAAAACGAAATTAACCGCTAAATAATAAATATCTTTGTGCCCGTTTTTTAATCACCCAAAACAATAGAAGAATGGCTTTGAAATGTGGAATTGTCGGTTTACCGAATGTAGGAAAATCAACTTTGTTTAACTGTTTGTCGAATGCGAAAGCACAATCGGCGAACTTTCCTTTTTGTACCATCGAACCAAATGTTGGGGTGATTACTGTGCCAGATGAGCGTTTGAATGCCTTGGCAGACTTGATTCATCCTGAACGTATTTTACCAACAACCATCGATATCGTTGATATTGCAGGGTTGGTAAAAGGAGCAAGTAAAGGAGAGGGGTTAGGAAATAAATTCTTGGGAAACATTCGAGAAACAGATGCCATTATTCACGTTTTGCGTTGTTTTGAAGATGGTAACATTGTTCACGTTGATGGAAGTGTAAATCCTGTAAGAGATAAAGAAACGATCGACTACGAATTGATTTTAAAAGATTTAGAAGCAATTGATAAGAAGTTGGAAAAAACAGTAAGAGCTGCAAAAACAGGAGATAAAGTAGCGATACTGGAAAGAGAAGTATTGAACACCTATAAAGCGCATCTAGAGTCTGGGAAAGCTGCTCGTTCGACTCCTGTAGAAGCTGAAGATCGTAAATATGTAGCTGATTTATTTTTATTGACAGACAAGCCAGTACTGTACGTTTGTAATGTGGACGAAGGTTCTATTGCAACGGGAAACAAATTTGTAGAGCAAGTTAGAGAGGCAGTAAAAGATGAAAATGCAGAAATTATAATAGTTGCTGCAGGTTTAGAGGCAGATATTGCTGAATTGGAAAGCGCTGAAGAACGTAAAGAATTTTTGGAAGATGCCGGTTTGAAAGAACCAGGTGTGAATCAATTGATAAAAGCGGCTTACCGTTTGTTGAACTTAGAAACTTACTTAACGGCAGGTGTTAAAGAAGTAAGAGCTTGGACCATTCGAAAAGGAATGACTGCACCACAAGCGGCAGGAGTAATCCACACTGATTTTGAAAGAGGATTTATTAAAGCAGAGGTAATTAAGTATGCTGATTTCTTGCATTACAAATCAGAAGCTGCGGTGAAAGAAGCTGGAAAAATGAGCATGGAAGGAAAAGAATACATCGTGAAAGATGGAGATATCATGCACTTTAAGTTTAATGTGTAAGCGATAGTATAAATTAATTTAGAAATCCTCTTGGCGAAGTCAAGGGGATTTTTTTTTGAACAAAAGCTATAATTTATATTTAAGTCTCTATCCACTCATTTGAGTGTGCATTTCAGAGGAAGTTGGTCTGATCCACATTAACAAAATCAATATGAATAGAGTGGCATAAGTGATGGTTTTGTAATACCATAAATACAACCGCAATTGTCCAAAAAATAGCTCAAAATTGAATAAAAAGACACAAAAAATAAAAAAAACGAGCTTTAGTTGGTAATTTTTTAGTTGCTTATAATGGATAACTAGTTGGTGACTTAGGTATGCTAAAGCGGGAAGTATAAAAATAAAGTTATAGATTCTCTGTTGTGGGAAGAAGAGCGGAATAATTAGCATTAAATAGCTGAACTCCCAGAATTCATTCAGTTTGACGTTTTGCTTTATAAAAGGCCGACTTCTTAAGAAATAGAAGGTCAATCCAATTAATGCAATTCTAGCAAGTGTAATAAGAACTTTAACTTGCTCTCTTCCTAAATCAATAAGGTATCTTCTGTTGGTTAATTCAACAATGTTATCCGTAATATCCTTTATAAATAATGTGGATAGTAATGTGCTGACTCCATGGTTTTTTCTATTGTTCATGTCAAAAATAGATTCAGGATCTAATGGATTGATTAAATACCACCATTTGGACCAAAGAAACAAACTCTTTGAAGGCTCAATAAAAACGAAGGTGCTTCCTACTAAAACTCCAAGAAATAAAAGAGTCCACATAAATGCTTTCAAGTGATTGCGATAAATTAGATAGGGTAGCAGCACAATTGGACTAATTTTCGTTAAAACAGCAAATGCAATTAACAGTGCACCAAGGGGTACATTTTGTTTTTGGCTGATTTGAAAAATACCTTCTAAACAGCAATAGAGCATTACAATAGTAAGTTGTACGATGTGCAGGTTGTAATAAATACTGATAAATCCCGCTCCAAAGATTGAAAGTTGAAGGATATTTATTAATTTATTATTATACCGATAGTCAATGAGGTAGAATGAAATAATGATCCAAATCCGTTAAAGCAAGAAGACTCCTGTGAACTTCAATAGAATTGCAGCGATGGAAATCGGAAGTAAAGTGAATGGGTAAAAAAATAGGGTAATAAGTGGATTGCCTAAATAGAAAAGAGTTGGAGGTTCTCCATAGAGTGGATGGTATAAATCATTTAATTGAAAAAGATTAGAGGCTGCATTGTAATAGATTGAAAAATCGCCTGTGCGGCTATATTCAAAAATGATAAAAATGATGATTAACAATAAGCCAATAAGTCGACTAAGCTTTAGTTTTCCAAAATCCATTTTTTTCTCTGCATTCAATTAAGCGTCCGAGTAAAAGTAATGGTTCCAATAGAATTAACAAATGGATGGAATCATTCGGTCAAAATTTATCTCTTTTTTAAACCCTAAATAACAAAGTCACAATAAATGCAATAATGGCAGGCATTGCTTGAACTATAAAGATTTTTTTACTTGCGGTAACTGCTCCATAGCAGCCTGCCACAACAACACAACCTAAAAAGAATAAAGCCACATTGGTGCTCCATTGAGGATCTGTGATAATGAGTGACCAGATTAATCCTGCCGATAGAAATCCGTTGTATAATCCTTGGTTTCCTGCCATGCCTTTGGTGGGTTTGAATAGGTCATCAGGCAACGCGCCTTTGAATGTTTTTTTTCCTAAAGTTTCCCATGCAAACATTTCCATGTAAAGAATGTAGAGGTGCTCAAAGGCGATAATTCCAATTAAGATCTTCGATAGTATTTGCATCATTTTATTTTTAGAGGATAAAGATAATGTTTACTTTCTAGGATGCATAGGGTAGTGTAGATTGTGTATCGGTTTCTTCTGTTAACTAGAAAACCTTCTTGGTTTAATAATTTGCGAGTATTAGTTTTGAAAGGTTTTATAAGAGTTAATTATCATTCTACTAAAGATTGTTGAGTTTAATACTAATAATTATGTCACCCTTTCAGGTTTTTTTATTTTGCTAAATGTATTTTGAATGGGTTTTACCCCATTCTTTTAAATATGTCGTCCCTTCAGGACTTTGAAGAATAATCTTTATTAAAATAAAAAACCTTGAGGGGATAAAACCCTTCAAGGATTAATCCTTGAAGGGTTCTAAATGGAAGTATTTAAACTTGCCTTTACTTCACCAATTCAAATTCAACTCTTCTGTTTTTTTGCTTATTCGCAATCGTCGTGTTTGGAGCAATCGGCTTCGTATCTGCCATGGCTTTGGTGGTGATTTGATTTGCATCAACTCCTTTAGCGATTAAATAACTTTCTACTGCTTTTGCTCTTTCTGAAGATACTTGCTGATTAATCGCATCGCTTCCCATATCGCAAGTATGTCCTAAGATGATGATTTGTTGCTCCGGGAATTGTTTTAATTCGGTGGCGATGGCATTTAATGAGGCCATCGCTTCCGCATTCAACATCGTTTGTTCAAATTCGAAAGGTATATTCTGTTCAAATACTTCTGAATTAATTGTTGTTACTTTTTCAACATCAGAAATAGAAACAGTTGTTGATTCTAATTTTTCAGGAGTAATTTCCTTTTTTTCAGTTTTAACAACTGTATTTTCTTCAGAAATGGGGGTCTCAATTTCTTCTACTTTAACTTCTTCTTCTATTTTAACTTTTTCTTCAATTGGTTCTTCAGATTTTTGGGATGGTTTCTCAGTAACCATTGGTGTTGTATATTCCTCAATCGGTGAAGGAGGAGTTGTTTTCTTTATTTTCCCCATTCTCAATCCAAGCATAAATTCGTGTGTTCCATTGCTATTGGAAGCGATTCCAGTATTTGAAAACTCGTAAGCATATGCAGCCATAAGCTTGTCAGTGATTTGAAAGCCCAGTTTTCCAATGTATCCGGCTTCTTGCCGATATCCAATTCCAAGGTAAAGGGTTTCTTTCCAAGAAGTCATGACATTGACTTCCACTTGAAAGCTGTTTACTCCTTGGTTTCTAGCTAGTATAAATGGTTCTAGGTTCCAGTTGTCTGACAATTTGAATTCATACGATCCATATGCTTTCAGGTATCTCACGCGTTCAAAAGTTCCGTCGCCTCTGTTTTTAGGTAGCGTGTAATTAACATCTGATTCAAAAAGGTTTGATGCTGCAATCCCAATTTTTCCTTTTTTATACGCCAACATCAGTCCGGCTTCAGCATCGAAAGTGGTACCGCTTTGTGAACCACCTAAAGCCACTTCATCCGCATAATCTCCAATAATTGCTTTGTTGTAATTGATACTATTTTGAGCCATCATACCCGATACTCCAAATCGAAGACTCGTATTTTCATTGATTGAAATTGCATAAGAATAGGAGAGGGCGGCATTGAATTGTTTTAAAATATCAGTTTGGTCTACTGTTATTTTTCCACCAATTCCCATTTTTTCATTTAGCGCTCCTTGAATTCCCATAAAAGTTGTTTTGGGAGCACCATCAATTCCCTGCCATTGAATCCGGTGACTGGCTGTTCCTGCCAATCGGTATTGATGGCCTGCTTCTGCAGGATTCAATAAGTAATTGTTGAAATTATAAAAGTTGCTAATTGGGCTTTGTTGTGCTTCCAAATTATTGAAAGCGATGAACCCCAAAATGGCAAGTGTGGCGGTGACTAATTTGTTTTTGCTATTCGTCATGTCTATTGTTTTTTGGAGTTATCTTCTTTCTCTTAGTATGGTTATTGGTCCTTTGTATTGGCGACTGCCATCGCAGCTAAATACATAGTAATAGGTTCCTTCCGGGAGCTCTTCTCCTCGAATGGTTCCATCCCATTCATTGTTGTAGTTATTGGTGGAATAAACTTCAGTTCCATTTCTGTTGAAGATCACTAGTTGGCATCCAGTGATGAGTTCAGGCTTGTTCACTACCCAGCGATCATTTCTTCCATCGCCATTGGGAGTGAACAAGGTGGTAGCCTCAAGTTGAGTGACCAACTCAACTATTATTTCCACATCATCTGAAACTTCACAACCATCTGAACTAACCACACGAAGAGTATATGTAGTGTTTTGTCTAGGGTTAGCAAAAGGTTGCTCTTTTGTAGGATCAGATAATCCTGTAGAAGGTGACCAATAAATTTGATTTGCATTTGTAGTATTGGCCAATATTTGAATGGGTTCAATGTCGCGTGTTGATAAGTCTGGGCCTGCATTGGCTGTTGGTGGAGTATAGACTTCCACATCGAATGAGCAGGTTGCCTGATTGTTTGCAGCATCCATTACTTGGTAAGAAATGGTTGTTATTCCTTTTGGGAATTGATCTCCGGAGAATAAATTAAATCCGTCGTTTCTGTTGGTGATGGATCCTGCACAATTGTCTAATCCCACTGGAGAGGTCCACGACACAATGGAATCACATTGGCTGATGTTTGATGGACAAACAATCGTTGGTACCTCCGTATCATTAACTGTAACCGTAAAGCTAGCACTGAATGTGTTAAGCGCATTGTCATAAGCCGTATAAGTAACCGTTGTTGTTCCTACCGGAAATACATCACCTGAAGTATGGCTACCAACCAATGAATCTAATAGGCAATTATCGTTAGCAGTTACGGTTGACCAAATATATACAGCGCCACAAGTTCCTGTCTCATTGTTGAGAACAGTATCGGCAGGTAAATTGGTAATTACAGGCTTTTCAGTATTAGTAATGGTGATGGTAAATGAGCAAGTGTCTGTATTTAACGATTCATCATAAGCAATATAGGTGACAGTTGTCGTTCCTGATGTAAAAACATCATTTGGATTATGGCTAGAAATTATTGAATCGATTCCACAATTGTCTTGAGCGGTTGGAGCTGTCCATGAAACTACTGCGCTACAATTTCCTGCATCTGCAGTTTGAATAATTGGTGAAGGGCAATTCATTATCAATGGACGAATTGTATCGAATACACTTACGGTAGCAGAGTTTGTTGAGGTGTTTCCATTGACATCAATTCCTGTTAAGGTAACGGTGTTAATTCCAACTTCAGCACAATCAAATAAAGTAGAATCAAGACTTAGCGTAACTGCTCCACAAATATCAGAGCTACCATTATCTATGTCGGTTGCGGAAACAGTTGCACTTCCTAACGCATTTAAATAAACCGAAACATTCTGGGTGATGATTGTTGGCTTAATAGTATCCAGAACAGTTACAATAGCACTAGAAGAGTCAATGTTATTGTTGGCATCAACTGCAATGAGTTGAATGGTATTGGTTCCAACATCAGCGCAAGAGAAGGAGCTTTTACTCAAACTCAACGTTGGATTTCCACAAATGTCTGTGCTTCCATTATCTATATCTGACGAGGTGATGGTTGCTGCACCAGTAGCATCTAAATAAATTGTTTTGTTCTGAGTAATGACAGTAGGTCGAATGGTATCAACAACTGTAACAATTGCTCCTGTTGAATCAATGTTTCCGTTGATATCTGTTGCAATTAATTGGATCGAATTAGCTCCAACTTCACTGCAATTAAAAGTGTTTTTTCTCAAACTTAAAGTAGGAGTTCCACAAATATCAGAACTTCCATTGTTTATAGCAGCTGGTGTAATTGTTACATTCCCAGTTGCATCTAAATATACTGTGATGTTCTGTGTTATGACTGTTGGTTTGATAGAGTCTATCACAGAGACAGTCGCCGTGTTTGTCGAAGTATTTCCATTGACATCAATTCCGGTTAAAGTCACGGTGTTGATTCCAACTTCAGAACAATCAAATGAAGTTGAATCGAGGCTTAAAATCACAGCACCACAAATGTCAGAGCTGCCATTGTCTATATCTGCTGGAATAATAGTCGCATTTCCGGAGGCATCTAAATATAGGTTGATGTTTTGCGTGATGATGGTTGGTTTAATAGTGTCTATTACAGTAATAATTGCACTAGCAGAATCTAGGTTGTTGTTTGCGTCCAAGGCGATTAATTGAATGGTCTTGGTTCCAACATCAGCACAAGAAAAACTACTCTTATTTAAAGACAACGTTGGAGTTCCACAAATATCTGTGCTTCCATTGTCTATATCTGACGGGGTGATGGTTGCTGCACCAGAAGCATCTAAATAAATTGTTTTGTTCTGAGTAATGACAGTAGGTCGAATGGTATCTACAACTGTAACAATCGCTACTGTTGAATCAATGTTCCCGTTGATATCTGTTGCAATCAATTGGATGGTGTTGGCTCCGACTTCACTGCAATTAAAAGTGTTTTTTCTCAAACTTAAAGTAGGAGTTCCACATATATCAGAACTTCCATTGTTTATAGCAGCTGGTGTAATTGTTACATTCCCAGTTGCATCTAAATATACTGTGATATTCTGTGTCATGACTGTTGGTTTGATAGAGTCTATCACAGTGACAGTCGCCATGTTTGTCGAAGTATTTCCATTGACATCAATTCCGGTTAAAGTCACTGTGTTAATTCCAACTTCAGAACAATTAAATGAAGTTGAATCGAGGCTTAAAACCACAGCGCCACAAGCATCATTACTCCCATTGTCAATATCAGAAGTAGTGATAGTTGAATTTCCTGTTGCATTTAGATAAACAGTAATGTTTTGCGTAATGATGGTTGGTTTAATAGAATCTATTACAGTAACAATTGCACTAGCAGAATCTAGGTTGTTGTTTGCATCCAAGGCGATTAATTGAACAGTGTTTGTTCCAACATCAGCACAAGAAAAACTACTTTTATTTAAAGACAAAGTTGGAGTTCCACAAATATCTGTGCTTCCATTGTCTATATCTGACGAGGTGATGGTTGCTGCACCAGAAGCATCTAAATAAATCGTTTTGTTATGAGTAATTACAGTTGGTCGAATAGTATCGATGACTGTAACAGTCGCAGTTGCAGAATCAATATTTCCGTTGACGTCTGTTGCAATTAATTGAATCGTATTTACACCAACTTCGCTACAATTAAAAGTGCCTTTTCTCAAACTCAAAGTAGGTGCACCACAAGCATCAGAACTTCCATTATCGATTATTGAGGGAGTTATTGTTGTATTTCCTGTAGCATCTAAATAGACTAAAACATTCTGAGTAACTACTTTTGGTTTAATCGTATCTAAAACAATTATTGTAGCTGAACTGGAGCTTGTGCAACCATTCGCATCGGTAATTCCAACTGTATAGGTAGCAGATGTAATTCCCAAAATAACTGAACTAGGAGCACTATTTGACCAAGAGTAGGTATAGGGTGAGGTTCCTCCAGTGGCAACTGCTGTTAGCATCCCATCATATGCTCCAATACAAGATTCATTTGAATCAATCGTAATAGAGCTATTCACGCTATTAATGGTCAAATCAAGTGTAACAATTGAATCACAACCTAAAGTTGAAGGAATGGTGTCTAAAAATTGACCGGAATTGAAATAGGTAATTCCATTCTGAGGCCATGTGTAGCTATCGCAACTTGAAATTGTTAGGGTTGAATCACTGATGCTCTTAACTGTAAAGTTAACATCAGAACTGTCAGGACAAGAACCGTTAGTGACATATTTTACCAAATAGCTTCCAACGGTTGAGGTTGGCAAGTCAATTATACCTGTAGTTGAATTAATGTTTAAACCTACAGAGCTTGAAAATGATCCCCCTGTAGTTCCCGAAATAGTTGGAATAGGGTTGGGTTCATTATTACAATAGGAAGATGCTCCAAAACCAAAGCTTGCATCATCAGGATTAGCAACATTTATAGTGATTGATTCAGTAGTAAGGCATGATGTAGACACATTAAGTACTTTCACTTTATAGGTATAATTGCCGGGGCTTGAAGGTAAAGTGATAGTAATGTTAGAGTTTGCGCCTGAGATTGTTCCGGAACCTAAGGATGCTAAAGAATGATCTATAAAGTCAAAGTTGTATCCTGTTGCATCTGTTGTTGCGGTTAAAGTCACGGTGCTAGATAGACATGCTCCTAGAGGGCCAGTTAAAACAACCTGTGGAATTGGGTTTATTGTTATAGAAACACTAGAAGACTCTGGGCATAGGCTCGATGTTGTGTAGGTCACATTGTAGGTTCCAATAGTGGATAATGATAAATCTATTGCGCCAGTAGTAGAGTCTATGGACAAACCTGCAGTACTTTTGAAAATGCCTCCTGTTGTTCCAGCAATTGTTGGTGTGGGATTGCTTTCATTTTTACAAAATGCAGCAGCAGAATAAGAGAAATTGGGGTTATCTGCTATGGGGTCTACAATTTGTAAAGATGAGGTGACAAAATTAGAGTTAGCATCTGTTACAGTTACGGTATAAGTACCTGCTGATAATCCACTATTTAAAGCTGTAGTAGCTCCATTTGACCAACTGTAGCTATAAGGTGCAGTTCCTAATGAAGGAGAAACAGTAACAGCACCATCACTATTTCCATTACAGGAGATTGCAGATGTTTGGGCTGCGGTTGCATTAAAAAGTTTTGTGATCACAAAATTTGGTCTTGTAAAAGTTCTGGAACAACCATCAAAATCGATGACTTTTAGTGATACATCAAATGTGTCTGTTGTAGTATAGGTATGAGTTGGGTTTTGAAGAGTTGAAGTATTTCCATCACCAAATTTCCAAAACCAAGAAGCAGGAGGAGATGAAAAAATAGTTGAATCTTTAAAGTTAAAGGTATAAGGAGGGCTAGTTGGTGAAGTGCTGGACAAACCAAAATTTACACCAGGTCCAAAGACTTGTATATAGTTGCTTTTAGTCCTAGTGTTCGTGCAACCGTTTGCAGTAGTAATTTTTAAGGAAATCGAGTAAAGCCCGGATTTGTCATAGGTATGAGATGGACTCAGCAATGTGGATGTAGTTCCATCGCCAAAATTCCATAAATAGCTTACCGCTGATGTGGAAGCATTGGTAAAGTTTACTGTTAGCGGCCCACATCCAAATTGGGGAGATGCACTAAAGTCAGCAGTAGGTGCTTCAACGACTACTGCCATGATGATTGTTTTATTGCTTGATCCACCTACGACAGTATCCGTGATGGTTAAGCTTACGTTAAAGGTTCCTGCAGAAGTATAAGTATGGATGGGGTTCTGAGCCCTACTAGTACTCCCATCTCCAAAGTTCCATAGCCAAGTGTCTGGCGTGGTAGATTGATCCGTGAAAAAGACGGTGTGAGGTACGGAACATCCCATAGTAGGGGTTAACGAAAAATCAGCATTTAATTGAGCGCTTGAGACAATTACATTCAATACCAAAAAACAAAACAGTGTGACTTTTTTCATAGAATTTAGAATTCAGTTTCTGAAATCAAAACTCTGGATAAATTTTGAGTAATCTACTTTTTCAGTGTCTACAATATGTCTACAGGGCGTTATTTTATTGAATACAAACACTTAAACGAATGTCTATGTGTAGATTTCTTCTATATTGATCGGATGAATTCTACAAGACTACTTTCAGATTCTTGAGCAATTTTCTTCTTCAAGCGGTATTTTGTCTGATCCACAGATCGGACATTAACTCCTGAAATACTGGCAATTTCTCGATTCGATAAATTCATTTTTATTAATGCTGCAGTGCGCAACTCACTTTGAGTGATAGTGCCATTTGTTTCCAGTAAATTGTCGTAAAACTCAGGATGAATTTTGGAGAAGTGAGCATTGAAATGGTTCCAATCGATGTCTGCAATTTCATTTTCCCTCATTTGTCGATTCAGTTCAATGGCTTTGGTATCGTTCTGATCTAATTTTGAGAATTGTGCTTTTAGCTTGTCAAGTTGTTCATTCTTGCGAATCATAGAAAGGGTAATGGCTGCAATTTCCTGCTGGTGAACCGCTATGTCCTGTTCCAATTGAGTATTCTTCAGTTCTGACTGAACCAAATCTTGCTGGATTAATTTTTCTTTCATTTCAGCATTCTTGGCTTTTAACTTTTGTCGGTTATACAACAAAAATAAAAACAGGCAAACCAAAATAAAAATGGCCGAAAACCCAATATAATAAAGCTTTTGCAGTTGCTTTTCCTTGGATAAGAGTAACAATTCTTTTTCTTGATTTTCAATTTTTAATTCCTTCTTTTCTGTTTCAAACTCAACCTGCAAAGCAGCAATTTGCTTTACCTTTTCCTGAGTCAGCAAACTGTCTTTGTATAGGATTAACTCTTGAAACAATGGAATAGAAGAATCTATATTATTTAATGCCAATTGTAGCTCAATTTTTAACTCCAACGCTTCTTTGATTTGGTCCTTTGCTTGAATGTGTTTAGCCAATGTGTAACTGCTGTCTGCATAAAGGAGTGCTTTGTTGAACTCTTTTAACCTGAAACTACTTTTTGCTATGCCTATGTATTGTCGGGTTATTTCACCGGGTTGATTCAATTCTTTGACCATTTTTAAAGCCTTCGATCGATTTTGGATGGACTTCTCATAGTCGCCCAACTGGAAATAGGCGAATCCAATATTGCCTACAATTTGAGCTTCATTTAAGTAATTGTTTGTTTTGACGGCTATTGCTCTAGCTAGCTCATAATATTTCAGGGCTTCATTGTAGTTGCCCAAATCGTCATAGATCATTCCAATGTTACTCAATGGACTAATGAAACTAGAAGTATCCAATAGACTTTCAGAATCGGCCAATGATTCCTTAAAATACACGAGTGCATTTTCTTTATCGCCGAGCTCATAATAGGCCACTCCAATATGATTCTTCACTCTGGATCTACTGCGAACACTCCATTCGTCATTCAATCCTTCATATTTTCTAGAAGATTCCATCAACAATTCGATGCTTTTCAAGTAATCTCCTTTTTCACTGTATACAGAACCAATCATTAATGTGGTTCTTGCTTCCCATATGCTGTCCTTTAATTGTTTGAAAAGGGTTAAACTACTATCAAACGCACTTAGGGCCTTTTTATATTCTCCTGAATTTCTGTAGATGGTTCCGTATGAAGTGAGGGCAATGGCCAAGCATTTTTTATTATTGATTTCTTTGGCCCTTTTTTCAATGAGTTGAGAAAAATAGAACGCTGAATCGTGATTTTTATAGAAGTATTTTCGAGCAGAGTTGAAACATTCTCTACAAATTGAATCTTCTTTATTTTCTTGCGCAGAAGAAAGGGAAGGATTGAAAAAATAAACGATAAAGATTAGTAGTTGAGGTAGAAAGCTTTTTTTAACTAAAGAGGAATCCATATTGGGGATGAATTGAATACTTAAACAGGAGTGCAAATTAAGCAAAACAATTATTTTAAGTGAAAACGGACAAAACCTTCAAGGTTTAGGAAACTGCTGGGATTAACACTTGACGGTTAGAGGGGAAGGAATAAAGCACTCTTTCTAAACGAAGTGTTTTTTTATTTATTATTTTTTTTAAAATTTTAATTTAGATGACAAATTTTATGAAAATCTTTCATTCTAAAATATCGTTTTAAAAGTCATGAAGAGCTTTAAAATAAATTTTTTATGAAGTGGTTAAATTATATTTTTTTAAAATAACTAAGGCCTTACTTGCTTTTCACTTAGCTAAAAAAAGCCCCGTCTAAATTAATAGGCAGGGCTTTCCTTAAATCATAGCTTTATTGTATTAGCGTTTAATGACTTTTAAGACTTCTATATCTTTAGGTGTAGCTGACTTTATGATGTATACACCTGGAGTAAATGCACTGAAATCAAACTCAATTTTAGATTCTCCTGCTTTAATATTTCCTTCACTGTAAATCAATTTACCTGTAATATCAATAATTTCTATTGACGATTCAACTTCGTGAATTGTCTCAACAGTGATTATATCCTTGAACGGATTAGGGTAAGCCTTTATCTTGGACAAGCTAGAAAGATTTTCATCTTTCTGATTTCCTTTCTTTTTAAAGAATACACTTGCTTGCTGAGGATCATAACGTAATGCATACATATCTATTCCTGCATTTGGTGAAATACCAATTTCAAGCTCTGATGTAAAGTCTCCTGTCGCAAAATAGTGTTGTACATCTTGAACTGAACTAATTGCATGTCCAAAATCGTCGGATGACGGTCCCCTAATAGGTTTAACAAAACTCATTCCCCCGGAATACGTATTAAAAGTCATTAAAAAGATATCTCGATCTGTACCTGAAGTGGAAGACATTAAATTATTTATAGCATTACTTCCTCCATTGCCAAGACTGGCTATTCCAGAAAACTCTCCAATCATGGTTACTTGCTGGTTTAGAATACTTACATCAGCTCCTCTATCTAAATCATACTCACTTCCGATAAGTTGGTGCCACATATATTGTCCACTAGGTTGCAAACCCAAAATAAAGGCATCTTGCGAATTATTATTTGTTTGATCTGGGATTCCTCCGGCCATTTCAATATCTCCTACCATTATGCCAGTAATGATCAAATTGTTATCGACATCAATGCCATTTCCTTCGTCATCTGCGTCACCTCCAAGTAACATTGACCAATTCCAAGTAAAATTTTGTTTTAAAGAACCTACAAACACATCTTTTCCATTTGAAAATGAAGTAATAAAATTTGCGTCCATATCAGCGGAAGTTGCATAACCTGTAATGAAAATCTCTTGGCTACCTATATCAATAGCAATCGCCTTTCCATCGTCTATATTGGAACTGCCTATTCCATTCAATAGCATTGATCCATAGCTTGACCCATTGTCTTCTATACCGATTGCATGAATATCTCTGTCATTCGGACCTCCTAGAGCAGGATAATGTAAGTTATTTGACGTTAAGGTAATTACGCCTTCAAAATTTCCAGTCGTAACGATTTTTCCACCAAAAGCATCTATCCCTTTAATGTTATTTCGCTCTCCTGCATTATTCGCAGGTATGGTTGCCCAAATCCCAACTCCATCGGCATCCATTTTGGCCACGAAGCCTTTTTCCGCAGTGGTAGGAGTTAAACTGCATGTTAAACAAGCTCCTGGAATAGTGGTATTTCCAGCAATCGTACCTGAAAGGTATAAGAACTCTTCCTGCACGCCATGATCAATTGCAATTTGAGGATTTAAATCATTGGCCGTACTTCCAAATGATTTAGACCATACAATTCCGCATTCGTTATATTTTGCAACATAAATATCAGTACCTCCATTGGATACTAAGGTTGGCTCAGAAGGTTCCACTTTGATTGAACCTGAGAATAATCCCACTAAATAATACGACCCGTCAGAAGCTCTAGCAATTCCTCTTCCCGATTCATTTCCGGCACCAAGGTCATCAATCTGTTTTGGCCAAACTTCCGTTCCTGAAGGACCTCCTGGAAGTATAACGATATCATTGGTTTTATTGCATACACTTTGGTGAGTTATCGAATAAGTACCCGTAGATGCCAATGAAGGATCAAATTCTCCGGTAGAAGTGTTCAATGCAGTTGTAAATGGTAATGACGACCATGAACCCGGCGCAATGTCTGCTTCTAGTTGGGTGATTCCGTCATAATAACAAAATAAGTCAGGAGTGATATCCTTCTTCTTATAGTGGTTATTAAAAGTTTTGGTTGTATTTACCTGGCAAGCATTTTCTATAGTTGCAGTAATAGTTCTGCTGACCACATCAGAAGAAGGGTTACTCAGCACTCCTGTATTTGCGTTTACTCCATTGCCTGACCAGCTAATAGGGCTTGAACCTGCATAATTGGTTTGTAAAGTAATATTGCCACAAATTGGATCAGGAGTTGTGATGCTAAAACCAGCAAATGGTGCAACAACTGACAAACTCAAGGGTACATTCGTAACTCCACATTCATTTGTTCCTGATAGTTGTATGGCGTAATTTCCAGCTGTAAATTGAGTACATTGAATTGGATTATTTGATGTTGTTCCGTTGGCAAAATTCCATGAATAAGTTGGGTTATGAGAATAACTGTTGTTTGGATTTGCTGAGAAACATTCGTTCGCTCCTGCACATGCATTAGGAAAAGGAATTGAAGGAGCAAAGGTTATGGGATCGTCAACATAAAATGTGATCTGATCTGTTGCAGAGCATTGATAATTTGAACTTAATACGCTATACTGTATTACATTTGCCCCAGCATTATTAGTCGGGTCAAATACGTAGTTCCCATTAATACCGCTGACTCCATTCCCAAACCAAGTTCCATTTGTAACATTGCCGACTAAAGGCACATTATTATCAGACTCACAATAAAATTGTTCAAAATTAACAATCTGGGCAGTCACATTCTGATCTACAGTAATTGTAGCATAATCAACACCTGAGCACCCTCCAGAACTATAGTAATAAGTTATTTGATGTGTTCCTACACCTGCAACACTAGCATTAAACTTCCAAGCTCCGTTTTGCAAAACCACTCCTGTTCCAAACATAGTTCCTCCTGTTGGATTGTAGTTCAAATCTCCTGCGGTATTTGTTTCACAAAAATATTTATTTGATACGGAAACATTTGGAACAGAATTTACTACTATGTTTTGAGTCATTGTAAAAACACCACACGAAGTTGTCATTTCATGTTCTATTTGATAGTTCCCACTGGTATTTGCTATAAAAGTTGGAGCAGTTGTCGTATTTGGACTTCCTTGACTTCCTCCAGTAGGATAAAACCACCATCTATGGCTAACTCCTGTTGTAACGGTTGGATTAAGGGTAAAACTAGTTCCTACACAGGCTGAAGCAGGAGCTGTAAAATTTGGGTCAGGAGAATTTAGTGCCGCATTAGAAGTTACTCCAACAGCATTCCATGCTTCGATTACTTGAACTACTTGATTGGAGCAATCGCCAAAAAGTAACTCTGCAGCAGCAATTGACATTTCTCTTGAATCTGGATAAATGGAATTTGGAGTTAAACTTATCATATCCAAAAATGCAATATCTGCTGCATCGGTTCTGCCGATGCTTTGCACATTATATGCAACGTTATTATCGTTAGTGCCTGTACCTCCCTCGGCTAAAAGAAAAAACCAATAGTTTTGAGGTCCTCCATTCAAATGCACCCCACCTTGATCACAGTTAGGAAATGAATTAAAATCGAGCCAATTGTTTCCCAAGTAAGTATCAGCCTGATCGTAGTTGTAAATCCCATTTGGACATCCAGATACTGAAGTTGTTTCATTTTTAGCATCAGGGTCGGCCATACTTCTTCTAAATCCATCTTGGATATGAAAATCTTCACCAAGTAAATAATCTCCTGTTTCATTTTGCCCAAAAAATTCTACCATAGTACCAAATATATCAGCAAATGATTCGCCAAGCGCCCCTCCTTCATTATTATTTGGGAGTTGAGAAGAGTTTATCATAATGCCATGCGCAAATTCATGTCCAACAACATCCAAAGAAACAATGTCGTCATTCGCTTGACCAAACCCTCCCTTTCCAAACTCAAAAAATATTTCTCCAGATATACTTTTAGTGAATGCTCCATCGCTTCCAATATTTGTTCGGATATTGATTTTAGCCCCTTGGTCATTATAACTATTAAGACCATGATTATTAAGAAAATAATCATAAGTCTGTTGTGCAGCCCAATGAGCAGATCCAGCCGCTTTATCTTTATCATTATTGACATAAGTATTATTGGGGTCACGCACTTTGTCGTAAAAACCAGGAAAAGGCGGAATTATCTTGAAAAATCTAGTCTCAATGCCATTTCCCCTGCAATTATCTAATAATTCAAAATCATTAAATAGTCCACCGTATTCATGGGTAGTTATGTTTTGTGGCCCATTATATAATGTATTAGTGCTACCTGTGCAACAATTACATTGATAAGTCATCACTTTTTCTTTAACCACTTTACCGTCGGAAGCATCTATGTATAATAAAATATCTGGTTGCCCAATTTGGCTTGAGGAAGCCGTAAGTTCATAGACTAATTCATAAGAAATGTTATTTTTTTTAATAAACTTTAAGTTTAAGTTTGGAGAGATAGTCTTATAATTAGTTTCAAAGATTTCTTTTTCTTTTAAGTATTTTAATGCAATACTTTGAACTGATTCTTTAGAGATAGAGTTGCTCTCTGGTTCAAATTCTAACCCGTTTGCTAGTTTGCCAAGGACATATCGAATTTCTCCTTCCTTCTCGAATATAACCATTTGATTGCCTTCTACTTGAATATTATTAAACAATTGTTGATACCTATGAACCTTAATACCCTTTTTGTAATCCATCGTTGAAATATATTCCATTTGATCTTTTTCGGAGAGCCTGAAAGCCTTTTTATTATTTATAAAAAAACTTTCATGGTTACTAAATAGGTTTCTTTTTAGCTTTACGACTCCCTCTTTACTTTCGGGCTTGGCAATTTCTTGCATTTTTTCATTCCAAAAGGAATCTTCCAATTTGGATTGCTCTTGTCCAAAAAGTAGACTTGTAGAGAGTAGAGCAAGTAATAATGATTTTACTTTCATGGTATTGAGATTTAAGTTAGCTAACAAATTTTACTTAGCCAGTTTGATTTTTTACTATTGAAATTAGTATTTGGGCTCAATTAATTAGTAAGAGGGCTATTTTTTTGAGTTTCCACTTTTTTGATATTAACTTGTTGATTTGTAGGAATATTTAAAATAATCAAATATAATGTCTAGATACTAACGATTCATTCCTAAATACTAAATAGTGCTTTTCATGATTTCCTTTAACAAGGAACTTAGGATAAAACCGTAAAATTAAAATATTATGAAAAAATCAAGTTATCGCTCAGGTTTTCAAAGAATTATTTCTTGCAGAAAACTTTTTACCCCCTTGCTACTCTTGTTATTTATTAACCTTCTTCCACAAGTAGTATATTCTATAACTCCGTTATTTCCAATAACAGGGTCAACTAATGTTTGTGAAGGAGATGTAAAGACCTATTCAGCTCCGGTCTCTAGTAATACCTATGTTTGGACTGTATCTTCTGGTAACAGTTTCATAACCAACTCTAATACAAATGTGGTTACTTGGGGTCAAGTGGGTGGATCAGACTTTATTGAATTAAAAGTATACAACAGTGGAACTTTAATTTCTCAACATACATTGGGTGTAACCATAAATGGAACACCTAGTCCACAAATTACTTCTGACTTTGACAGCGATTGTATAGTACCAGATGACCGAAAGGGAGATATACCGCTTTTCATGGAAAAAGATTCCTTATCCCCCTGTCATACCGTTTGCGAGGGAATGGCAGTGACCTATACTACGCCCTTAGTTGCAGGGAATTCCTATCAATGGACAGTTGCAGGTAATTTTACAGGGATTTCTAATAGCTCAACGAATCAAGCAACTGTCACTTGGGGAAGTCCCGGACAAGCTAGCATCACGTTAACAGAAACAACTCCTCAAGGTTGTTCAACAACAGAGACCATTTGTATTGAAATAGTTGCTAAACCGAGGTCTTTATTTCATGTAAATAATGCAAGTGGATCTGTGTATTCTGTTACTTCTGGCCCTATACCATCAATAGATATATGCATGGGAGATCAAGTTTGTTTCGGGGAAGATGCTACAGGAGAAAGCTTATATTCATGGGATTTTGGCAATGGAACAACTTCTTTACTTGCAAATGACTGTGCGACCTACAACACCCCAGGGAGTTACTTAGTTAAGTTAACTGCTGAGAATGAATGTCATTGTATTGACGAGTCTTTTATAAGAGTTAATGTAATTGAATTACCGGGTCCTGATATAGTCTGTACGAATGCACTTTGTGAAAATGGAACTTTCAGTTATAATGCCATTTTACCTAATGGTGCATGTCAAAATGGAACATATGAATGGGTTGTTTCAGGAAACGGACAAATTGTAGAAGCAAATGGAAACCCAATAACGCCAACAAACATGCATACTGCGGTTGGAGTTACCTCTATTTCTGTGGATTGGTCTTCGGGGCCTATTGGTACTATTTCTTTGAGGATATCAGGATGTCCCGGTGTTTGTTCTCAATTTACAAACGTTGATATTCCAATTATTCCTTCAACTATAAATCTTTCTGGAAAAAATATTTTATGTGTTGACGAAGATGAACATTTTAGTGTACAATGCTTTCCTGGAACTACTTATGATTGGCAAATAAACGGCAATCCAATTGGTGAAACGGGAAATTCTATTTGGTACTCATTTCCAAATGCGGGTACTTACACCTTGTCAGTTAGCTATACCAATACTTACTTAGGTTGCACGGGTATTTCGAATAGTTTCGATGTACAAGTTCTTACACCTTTTGAGATCATTGGTGCTGATAAAATATGTGAAGGATCCACTACTATTATAACAGATGCAAATGGAGGCAACCTCAACTGGATCATTAAAGACAATAGCGGAAATCAGTTAACGGCTGCAGGTACCTCGCAAAATGGAGGATCTACTTTTGTAATTCCTAGTACCTTATTAGCGGGGAACTATACGGTTATTGCATACGACGCTCTCCCAAGAGAATATTGTAATGAGTATGCAGTCCATGGAATCAATGTTATTCCATCACCTCCAGCTCCAACGGTAATTAATGGATTAGTGCAAATTTGTGATGGAGAAAGTTATATATATACTTCAGCGCCAACTTCACCAAATTATTATTTGAAATGGGAAGTCTTAAACAATTCAACAACGACGACTTCAAATGGGAATAGTGTTACTGTAAATTGGTCAGCAGGTGCCAAATGGATTAAATTATATCAAGTTTCAAAAGAAAACGATTGTGAGTCGTTTCCCGATTCACTTTCAATTATAACTAAATCATTGGCTCCAACTACTATTTCTGGTCCAACCTCTGTTTGTGCGAATACAAGTGCTATGCTTCCGGAGGTTTATTCTGCTTCTCCCAATTATTTTGATAATTATACTTGGAGCATATCACCAGCGACAGCAGGAAGTGTCGTATCAGGACAAGGAACAGACCAAATAGGTGTCATTTGGAACAATACTACTGGAGGTGCTACTATTTCAGTAGTTCCTAAAGTGTGTACCTCAACAGGATCTGCTGTTACTTATGGTGTAACTGTAACTCCACCAACACCATTCACGATTAGCGGTCCGTCAACAATTTGTGAAGGAACAGCTGGAACATGGAGCACTTCTTTAAGTGGAATATTTACATGGAACATAAAGAATTCAATAAACAATTCAGTGATTGCATCAGGAACTGGCACACCTGTGAATTATACCTTCAATCAAAATGGATCTTTTGTCCTTATTGTGGAAGGTGCTGTTTCAGGTTGCAGTGGTATTGCTGTAGCTAGTTACAATGTTGTAGTAAATCCAGCTCCAGTTGCCAATTTATCTTACCAAGGGAATATCAATTGTATTTCACAAAGTAGAGTCGACTTTACGGTAAGTGTGCAAGGGGTTCCTCCATATACTTATCAATGGTATAATAATAGCACACTTGCGGCTACAACATTTAGCCCAAATAATATTTATTCAATTGGACCTAATCCAACTGATGCGGGATCTTGGTCAGTTATTATAACAGATGCAAATGGTTGTAGCTCTCGAACAAACATAGTAAAGGTTGTTGATAATTGTTCGGGAGGCGGAAGTGGACCAGGCTGTAATCCCGTTCCAGGATATTTTGAATTTGACAGTACTGTGCATGTTATTAACTCGTGTACCGACCTAGATTTTAATGCTATTTCTTTTGGAACTCCAACACCTTCTAACTATGTTTGGCAAATTGCCAATATTGCTACGTTAACTGGACCAAATCCAACTTTTACATTTCCCGCAAGTGGAATATATCCCGTGAGCTTAATCACTAATTACCAAGCAGGCGATTGTGGTAAAACCTTTACGCAAGATGTATTAGTTCCTGTTCAATCTGATATGGACATTAACATACACTGTGTTAGCAATGCATTAAACATCGACTTAATAAATACATCAAATGTTGTTCACGGCCCATTGTCACTGTGGAATCATCAATGGAAAATTTTTAATGGAGCCTCACAAGTAGGACCAACCTACAACACGCAAGATGTAACAAATATAACTGGCTTGACACCTGGTGTTACTTACAGCATTCGATTATTCGTAAATAGAAATTATACTTGGAATGGACAAACGATCAATGCAAAATGCAGAATCGTAGAAAGTTTCACAATGCCTTATCCAGCTGCTGCTGCATTTACTGTGAGCCCTACTCCAAATGTTTGTGAAGACCTTCCAGTTACGTTCACAGATGCATCTACAGGAGACATTGTAGCATGGTCTTGGGATTTTGGGGATTTATCAACCATTACAACACAAAATCCTGAAAAAACATATCAATTGTCAGGGTCTAGTATGGAAACTAAAAATGTTGTTTTGACTGTCACAGATGAATACGGATGCACAAGTTCAACTCTTCCTTTGGCAAATCAAATAAATGTTCATCCAAATACCATTGGAGGTAGCTTTACTGGAATTCCTTTAGGTGCAATTTGCCCGGGAACCTCAGTCAACCTTACCTTTAGTGCTTCTGGCTCTTCAGGGTATAGTTATTTGTGGACAACAGGAGCTACGGCAAGTAACATTACGGTTGGACAAACCTCTAATAATTACATCTATGTTGCAGATGTTAATTCATGTAAAAGAGAATTTGGTCCTGCTATCGTCGAAGTCGATGAGATTCCTGATCCTTACATTCAAGGCAAAGATGAATACTGTGATGGGGAGGAAATCCAGCTCTCATGTAATTATGGAACTGCTTATACTTATCAATGGTATAGAGGTGGAAGTGCAATAAGTGGCGAAACTTCTACGACTTTAAATATTACTGAACCAATAGGGAATTACGTGTACACTATAAAGTTAACATCTGCAACACCTTGCACTAAAATTTCAGTTGGGTTTCCAGTTACTGTTCATTCGTTGCCTGTAGATCCCATCGTTACCACTAATCCTACGCCGGCTTGTCCGAGCTCACCAGTAACGTTAACAGTAACGAATCCTTCAAATTTCAATTCTGTCAGCTGGACAAATGGATCTTCTGGTACTTCTATGACCACAACAAGTTCAGGGGTTTATTATGCCGTTGGAACTGATGCAAATGGATGTAGTAGTTCAGCTAGTGGCGAAGTATTTGAACTTCCTGATTTCTGCGGTTTCATGTGTGGTTGTTATTCTGATTGCATAGACAATGGAGCCACCTTCACTTTTCCAGGAATTACAGGAGATTTCCTCTCTTGGGAATGGCAAGAATATTCCGGCGGCTCTTGGAATACGATTGCTTCTTTAAGCGGCAGTGGAGCAGTTCTGCCATTTACAACGACAACTCCTGGCAATTACATTATAAGGTTATACGTTGTTACTTTAAATGGATGTGATGGTACTTCTTGTGAAGCAGATATCAGCTTAACAAATTGTGATGATGGCGGTGATGAACCTAATAATCCATGTGAAGGACATGCAAACATGGAATATATGGAGTGTATCCAAGATGAATCTGGTAATGCTCAGTATAATTTTATTTTGACATTGGATTATTATCCATCAGGAACGCCTTGTAATAACTTTAGCTATTCAATTATTACACCTTCTGGAGCAATAATGAATCTTTCTCCAGGTCAGTTAACTGCAGGATCAAATGTAATTTCTGGAACTTGGAATACGGGGGTGCCATACTTTCCTGGGCAAACAGTGTGTTTTACAGTGATTGTTAAGAATACTTGTGACCTAACAGAATGTTCTTATGTAGTTTGCTATGATGTAGAGCCTTGTGGCGATGAATCAACAGGAGGAGATATCTTACCATGTAATTCAGGGAGTGCTTTTATTAACAATGTCTCTTGTGGTGTAGTTAATGGAAAAGTTCAATATAACTTTCTTTTAAATATGAATTTTGTTCCTTTTGGAGATCCTTGTGATGCATATAACTATTCAATTGTAAATCCGTATGGTATAACATTAATTTATGCAACACCAAGTCATTTAACTTCTGGCAATTATATAATTGGAGGATCTTGGCTGACAGGTTTAGCTTTTGTTCCGGGTCAACAAATTTGTTTTGATGTTATTCTGACTAATTCATGCGATGGAAGTAAATGTAAGATGACTGTTTGCTTTGATGTTCCTGAATGTGGAACAAGTGAAATTGGTGGAAGTGAGAGAAAAAGAGCTACTTTTGAATCATCTGTTCAATCAGATATTAAGTTTTATCCCAACCCAGTAAATAATGAGTTGAATATTATTTTGCCTAATGAAGGGACTTATCAAATACGTCTATTTGATTTATCAGGAAGGTTAATGATAAATCAAGAGAAGAATGTCCTTTCTAGACAAGTTGTGAAACTTAATGTAGAAACTTTAAAGCCAGGAATATATTCGATTCAATGTATTGGGGATGGTATTTTAAAGAATGAATTGATAAGAGTTCAATAGTTTATTCTGACTAATAAAAATAAGGGAGTTGATGTATTCATCAACTCCCTTTTATTTAAATGATTTAAAAGCCTTATTAATAGAGGCACGATTTACCTTACTAACAGTAATTTTATCCCCATTACTCAGTACTAAATAACTCCCATCTGTTCTATTGTACTCATTAATATATTTAAGGTTTACGAGGTGTGACTGATGAACTCGGATAAAATTCCCTCCTTGAAGTGTTTTTTCAAAGGTTTTTAATGTTTTTGAAATTAAAATTGGTTTCTCACCTTTTATATAAATTGAGGTATAATTACTTGCTGCTTGAAATCGTACAATATCGTCTAAGTGGACATATCTAGTACCTTTTGATGTCGGCAGTCCTAGCTTTTCAAATACACCAGTTTGATGTCCCTTAACTAAATGGCTAAAATCAGTGGCTTCTTTGTTTTGATGCATAAGCTTTGCTTTCTCAATTGCAGAAATTAAATCTTCTGGATCTATTGGTTTCATAATATAGTCAAGCGCATTCATTCTTAATGCCTTAATGCTATATTGACTAAAAGCTGTGATAAAGATGATTTGAAAATCGTTATAATTTACCTTCTCAAGAACTTGAAAACCATTCCCATTTGGCATCTCAATGTCGAGAAAGATAAGATTGGGTTTGTGTTTATCAATCTTTCGAACTGCCTCTTGCGCAGAACTAGCTATTTCAATAATTTCAATTTTTTGATCGAAAAGAAGGAGTAAGGACTTTAGGTTCTCAATTGCATCTATTTCATCGTCAATTATAATTGCTCTCATTTTTAAGAATATTTTTTGGTTTAGATTTTTAACTTAAAGTTTAGTTTTAATTTCAGGTTTCAAGAATTGTAGTAGTACTTGTAATAATAGGTATGGTTAATAAGACTCTTGTCCCGAAGATTTCGTTGTCTAACTTAATTGGTTCAATGCTAAAATTAATATCTCGATGGTAAATTTTTCTAATCAGTTCGATTCTTTTTATAGTGGTATTAATTCCTGACTTTTGTTCAAAGTTATATTTTGAATTCTCATTTTTGATGCCTATTCCATTGTCTATTATGCTTATTAGTAGATATTTATTTTTTTTAGAAAGATTAATTTTAACTAAACCTCCTTCTTCCTTTGGGGCAATTCCATGCCAAATAGCATTTTCAGCAAATGGTTGTAATAATAATGCAGGAATATAGATGGAATCTGGATCAATAGAATCTTCAATGACAATGGAGTAAGTTAACTTTTCCCTTAACCTTATTTTCTCCACACTAAAATACATTTGCAAAGCCTCCAATTCTTCTGTTATTGTAATGAATGTTTCTTGAGAATTTTCAAAAACCATTCTCATTAATTTTCCCATTTTTCCCAGGAATAATACGCTTGTTCTCAAATCATTATTCATAATACTATTTGATATCGAATTAAGGGAATTGAAAACAAAATGAGGGTTCATTTGTGCGCTCATAGCTTTACTCTGATTAAGAATTAGCGCGGTTTTTAAGTTGTTTATCCGTTTAATATTTCTAATTCTTAATGTATAAATTAAAAGTATAATTGATACCAATGTAAATATAAATAAGATGATGAAATAGGGTTTCTGCCAGAATGGGGCCTCAACTGAGAAATGAAAAATAGCTGATTTACTCCAATTGTTATCTAAATCTGCAGCTTGTACTTCGAAATGATAATCATTAGGAGATAAATTAGAATAGGTAACTTGTAGTTGATCTGAATAAATCCATTCGTTATTACTTTGTAATCGGTATCGATAAGGGATATTAAAAGCATTTTCAAATGAGATAGCTCGA
This sequence comes from Acidiluteibacter sp., assembly GCF_055129545.1. Taxonomy (NCBI): domain Bacteria; kingdom Pseudomonadati; phylum Bacteroidota; class Flavobacteriia; order Flavobacteriales; family Cryomorphaceae; genus Acidiluteibacter; species Acidiluteibacter sp. Next base: position 164,889 of record NZ_JBSRUB010000026.1, read on the forward strand.
TAATTTATAGTAAAATCATCGAAATTATAGGGTAGAACAAACTGATTCTCCTCATTTTTATGGGATAAGATGTGCTCATCCATAATTATTTTACACTCAATTTTGCTTTTTACTTTACTAAAAATAGATTTATCTATAACACACAATCCTTTATTTGTGGTAGCATAAAGTTTATTTTTTAAACGAATACATTTAGATACATCATTTGATATTAATCCGTTTAATTTTGAAAATGAAGCTACTTTATAATTTATATTGTAAGGGTTTTCAATGCGATAGATTCCATTATCAGATGATAAATACAAGAAATTAGAATCTATAAATACATAATCGAAATCATTTCTATTTAATCCGTTTGAATTATCTAAGGTTTTTATAATGGAGTCTTTATAGACTAATAGAACACCTCTATTTCGGGTAGTAACCCATGAAGAATCTCCTTTCCAAGTATTAATAGAAGTAACATTAATTTCTTTTTGCTTCCCTTTAATAAGTATTGTAGAAGTAGTTTTAGTTTTTGAATCATAATGAAATAGAGAACTTTTAGTACTGAAATAAATGTTGCCAAGTTCTGAAAGGGTAATGTTTCTGATTTTTTCTTCAGTTGGATTTGTAAAAATGAACTTAGTGGTTGAACTATCAATTGTACCTTGAATTATATAATAATTTCCAGAGTCGGAACCTAAAATTAGGTTTTTAGCCCCTCTATCTAGTATATATTCAATTTTATTCTGAAACGGAAAACATCCAACACTTTTAGGACCTTTGAATTTATGAAGTTTGTTTTTTACACTGAAAATTAGTGTGTTATCGTAAATATAAATATTTCTTATCTCTCTTTTATCTTCATTTATGTAAAGTGTAAATTTTTCAAAAGTAAAAGTATTAAGTGCATGTATTTCTCCATCACGAGTAGAATAATAGATAAACTTTCCATCTGATAAAAGCTCCCGAGTTGTAGAAGCCAACTTCATGTCATTTAGATAAAAAGTAGATAGATTTGGGGAGTAAAATACCCCTCTATCTTGGGTAGAAAACCAATATCCACCAAAATTATCTTGTAAGATATTTGTAACGGTATATCCTTTTAAGAAATGATGTATCAATCTTAAGCTATCTGATAACTCATAAGCATAAACTCCATCACTATATGTACCCATCCAAATTAGACCGCTTTGGTCTTCGTACAAACTTTGCGTTGTGCCAAAACCTAAAGGAAAAACCTCTAATTCCAGATTGGAAAAATTGTATCTAAAAAGATGCATTTCAACACTTATTAAATAGTCAGATTTTTTAGTTTTTATAGCTGATGATAAACTAAATTTTGGATCTGGCAATTTGATTTTAGTTTTAAATCTCATTGACTTCTCTGAAGTAAAATCGTTAATTATAAATGTACCATTCGCATCTGAAGATGAGTTACTGAAACCACTTATTATTCCTTCCGAATAAGACTTTATTAATACAGCTTCTTCAGTATTATCGAAAGTTATAGCAGTATCATTCTGTAATATAATTTTATAGGTCTGTCCACTATAGTTAAAAGCAAATAAAGTATCCTTTACCCGAATAACTCCATTTAATAAATTATCTACATTAATAACTTTTTTTAGTTCACTGTTAAAAGAAGGACAATGTATTTTATTGTCTCGGTAATCATAGTAAATAAGTTCTCCTAAATAGGAATAAAACCAGATTAGTCCTTGATGATCTTCATATGTCCCGAATAAAGTAGCAGTGCATAAACCATTAGAAAGATTAAAGTTCTTAAATTCATTACCGTCAAATCTGCTAATGCCATAATCTGTTGCAAACCAAATAAAGCCTTTGCTGTCTTGTTTGATTTGATATATCTGTGTACTTGGTAAACCATCTTCAGTTGTATAGTTCCTTAAAACAGGAGTAAGGTTAGTTTGAGAACTCAAATCTAAAGGGATGCAAAGAAAAATTACAAGTAAAAGGAAGAATCTCCTGAAGACCTCAAAAATGTCCATTTTTTTATCTATTTAATAAAAATGCAATGAGGTTAAATTAAGCAAAACAATTATTTTAAGTAAAAACGGACCAAACCTTCAAGATATAGAAATCTGTTAGTATTAATACTTGACGATTTGGAAAGTATATGGAAGTAAAAAACTATTTGTCTAATTTGTTTAGAGCGGAAAGAATTCCGTCTATTGTCTTATTTGCAAGCTCATTAATGTATTGGTCTGACTGCAGCATTTTGCGATCTTCATCATTACTTATGAATCCGAAATTCAATAGTATTGTAGGACAATTGGATTCGTGCAGTAATTTATAGTTGGCTGCTTTTAAATCTATATTCGGATCATCTTTGGTTACAAGTTTTTGTGCCAATTCAGTGGCATAAATAATTGAAGAAGTGGTGTCAGTGTTTTTAGTTGAATAAAAGATTTCAATGCCCTTTTTATGCTGAATAGGAGCCATACCAAGGTGTAAGTCAATTAAAAGGTTACCTTTAAGAGAATTGATTTTTGTGACTCTATCTTCTAATGAGATAAATTGATCCTCAGATCGAACCACTTTTAGAATAATTGAACGGTTTCCTTTTACAGATTTTTGAAATGCTTCCACAAATTTAAGCGTGAGGTCTTTTTCTAGCACTCCATTACTTTCAGCTCCTAAATCATGGCCACCATGACCAGCATTTAAAATTATGGTGGTTGTTTTTACATTTTTGGGCTTGAATGAGATTAAAACAAAAGTGGCACTGATTAGTGCAAATACGACTGCGATTTCTACGCTTACTTTTTTGGTGTTGGATTTTGCCTGGTTCATCATCTTAATTCTGTTTTTAGTTTGAATAAAACTAAATCCACAACCCAATATGCTGGAGGTAGTTTTAGTGTGTTGATTGATTAATGTGTTGAGATAATTTGCTTTATCAATGCCTGATTGAATCGTTTTGTCATCAGCGATGTATTCATGATTTTCTGAAATTTCATTTTTAATCAACCATATAAATGGATTAAACCAGACAACACATTTTAGAAATTCAGTCACAATGATATCAAGACTGTGCCATTCGTTGGCGTGAATCAATTCGTGCTTCATGATAACTTCCGATAACTCTTTCTCTTGGTATTCCGCCTTGTTAATGATTAAGTAATGGAAAAAGCTATATAAGGTCTTTGTGTTTGTAAAGACTATGGTTAAAGTACTCTTTCGTTTCTCACTTTTAGAGATGAGTTGAAATAATCGATAGAGATTTCGCGAAAACCGGAACAACAGGGTAGCGGCAATAATACTATAAATGAAGATTAGAATATCCGTGTACTGAATAGCGGAGTAGGTAACCGTTTTTGTGGTGACTCCATTAAGTTGATGTGTTGTAGTTGAGTTTTCAAAAGTGGGAGAAGTGTTCAATACATTGGTATCAAAAGCGAAGTTACTTTCAATTTCCACAAGCGGAAGAAATACCGAGAGTAGCAGTGTCCCAATTAAAAAGTAACGATTGAATTGAAACGTCTTTTCTTTCTTTAGGATCAATTTATACGAAGCATAAGAAATTGCTGAGAAGACTATGCTGTATGTAATGTATTCAATCATGCCGTTTAGTTCTTTTGATCTATTTTATTGGATATGATTTGCTGCAATTCCTTTAATTGGTCGTTAGTTAATTCAGTTTCATCGGTGAAGAATGAGGCAAACTGGGAAGAAGAGTCGTTGAAGAAATTCTTAATCATTCCATTTAATTGAGACCCGAAATAGTTATTTTTCTTCAAAATAGGGAAGTAATGCTTATCGCGTCCTAACTTTTCAAATCCGATGTATTTTTTATTGACCATTCTGCTCACCAAAGTAGAAATCGTTGTGTATGCAGGTTTTGGTTCAGGAAATTGTTCTACAATGTCTTTCATAAATGCGGTTTCTAGTTTCCACAAGTATTTCATGATTTGCAATTCGGTTGTATTGAGTTGTTCCATTTCTACAAATATAGTTTTATGGCTACAAATGTAGTAATAAAAGTTTAATAAAAGTAATGAATGGTTTATCTAATTTTTTTGCAAAATTTTGATCGGGTTTTAGTGGCTTATCGAAACTCCACCAACTGAGAATTCAATACAACGATTATTTTCAAAGACAAAAATATAAAAATTGCAATTTTTGGACTTAAAAGTTCCATCTGGATAGAATTCTTGACAGCCAAACGTTGACATGTAGAACATTTGTATTTTCCTGTCACTAAATTTTTCAATTTTATGAGGAGGTCCAAATATGGTAATTATCTGCTTTTTTTCTAATGTATATAAACAGTTATCAAGTTTTTCATTTTGAAATGCCAATGCATTAATTCCTTTATTTTCTAAAATTATCTTTTCATCAGTTCCTTCTTCCCCTTTATAGATCCAATGCTTTTTTGCGTATTTGTTTACTTTCTTATAGCATTCCGTTTCACGGCTAAAAATAGCAGTGGAACAAGAACTTAAAAGCAGCAAGTTTAGACTCAAGATTGTAATTAGTAGACTTTTCATGATACTATGTATTTAACTTTCTTAATCTCGAGGGGTTTTATGTTCTATTACCTTTTAATTAATTGGTTGGATTAAAGGTATTTAATTTATATGGCTTAGTTTGGTTAAAGAAAATTAATTTGGAAGAATTATAGATACTGATAAATTACCCATTCCCATTAAACAAACATTAACGAAACTCTAGCGTTTATCCATTCTGTAAGCACCTCTTTTTTCTGTAATTTTGCGGCCTACAATTGCATACATGAAGACAAAGACATTAAAGAAAAACAAAGTCAACGTAGTTACACTAGGTTGCTCGAAAAACATATTTGACTCAGAAGTGATGATGGGTCAGCTAAAAGCGAACAATTTTGAGGTGGAGCACGAAGCCAAGCAAGATGATTCAGAGATTGTGATCATCAATACTTGTGGATTTATCGACAATGCAAAGCAAGAGTCGATTGATACCATCATCAGTTATGTGGAAGCGAAGAAAGACGGAAGAGTTGATAAAGTGTATGTAACAGGATGCCTGTCTGAGCGCTACCGTGAGGAGTTGCAAGAAGAAATGCCTGAAGTGGATTCATTTTTTGGAACACGTGAGTTGCCTCGTTTATTGAAAACTTTGAAAGCTGATTACAAGCATGAATTGGTTGGTGAGCGTTTATTGACGACTCCAAATCATTACGCCTATTTTAAGATTGCGGAAGGTTGCGATCGCCCTTGTTCATTCTGTGCGATTCCGTTAATGCGTGGAAAACACGTTTCTACACCAATCGAACAATTGGTAAAGAATGCACAATCATTGGCCGCACAAGGCGTAAAAGAGTTGATTTTGATTGCTCAAGATTTGACTTATTACGGATTAGATATATATAAGAAAAGAAACTTAGCTGAATTGCTTCGCAAATTGTCTGATGTGGAAGGAATCGAATGGATTCGTTTGCATTATGCTTTCCCAACAGGATTTCCTGAAGATGTATTGGAAGTGATTCGTGAGCGAGATAATATCTGTAATTACATGGATATTCCGTTGCAACACATTAGTGATTCTGTATTGAAATCAATGCGTAGAGGAACGACCAAAGCGAAGACAACAGCACTGATTGAAAAGTTTAGAAAAGAAGTTCCAGGTTTGGCTATTCGAACTACGTTAATTGTTGGTTATCCGGGAGAAACAGAAGAGAACTTCGAGGAAATGTTGAAGTGGGTAGAGGAGAGCAGATTTGATCGTTTAGGGGCATTTACTTATTCTCATGAAGAAAATACACATGCTCATTTATTGGAGGACGATGTTCCTCAGGAAGTAAAAGAATCTCGTGCTGAACGAATCATGGATTTGCAAAGTGGAATTTCATTTGAGTTGAACCAAGAGAAAATCGGAAAAGAGTTTAAGGTATTGATAGATAGGGTAGAAGGGGAGTATTTTATTGGTCGTACTGAATTTGATTCTCCTGAAGTAGACAATGAAGTATTGATTCTTAAGAAAGATCATTTTGTTAGAGTAGGTGATTTTGTAACCGTTAAGGTGAGAGATGCCGACCATTTTGACCTTTATGCTGACCCAATTTCATAAAAGAGACTATGCTACATCAAACCATTCCTTTTCAGGCTACCGGATATTTTTCGCCAATAGTTATTGATTATTTGAATCAATCGGAACGACTAAAACCGTTTTATGGTGTCTTTCCGAGTATTGAGAATTTTAAAGGAATTATTGATGCTAAAAGCAAGGAACCGATAGATCGTGAGGTCTTAGTTGCTGAGTTAACTGCTCAATATGCAAAAGCTAAAATCAAAAAAGCTCCCGAGACGTTTGAGAAAATAGCTCAATTGAGTGAATCCAATACGTTCACTGTGACCACTGGTCACCAGTTGTGTTTGTTCACTGGGCCGTTGTATTTTGTCTACAAGATTGTCAGTATTATTAATTTGTGCAAGCAACTGAAAGCAGCTTATCCAGAACAAAATTTTGTTCCAGTTTATTGGATGGCGACTGAAGATCATGATTTTGCTGAAATCAATCATTTCAACTTCAAAGGAAAGAAACTACAATGGAATTCAGGACAGACCGGTGCTGTGGGACGGTTTCATTTAGAAGGAATAGAGGAAGTATTTGTTGAGTTTGAAACCTTATTGGGCGATTACAACGAGAATACAACCTACATCAAAGAATTGTTCAAGAAAGCTTATTTTCAACAGTCTAATCTAGCGGATGCGACTAGAGTATTGGTGCATGAGTTGTTCAAATCGGAAGGATTGGTAATTATCGATGGAGATAGCGCTGCATTGAAAAAAGCGGTAATTCCTGCTTTTAAAGAAGAATTGTTGAAAGAAGTGTCTTCCGATTCTATAGAGCAGACCAATATCGAACTGGCGAAGCACTATAAGATTCAAGTAAATCCCAGAGACATCAACTTGTTTTACATCGAGAACGATATTCGTGAACGGATTGTAAAAACAGAAGAGGGATTCCAAATCAACGATACGGAATTAACTTTTTCAGAAGCAGAAATGATGAAGTTGTTGGAAACAAATCCAGAACGATTCAGCCCCAATGTGGTATTGCGACCATTGTACCAAGAAACCATATTACCTAACCTAGCCTACATAGGTGGAGGTGGTGAGTTAGCGTATTGGTTCCAGTTGAAGTCTGTATTTGAAAACTTTAAAGTTCAATTTCCAGCATTGATTTTGAGAAATTCCGCAGCAGTTTTAGACAATAAACAAAGTAAATTGTACCAAGAATTGTCAATCAACTTGACTGAATTATTCACCCCTACGGTGGATTTAGTGAAGTTATTGGTGCAGCGAGATTCCAATTACGATTTATCCATTTCTAAAGAAAAAGAGTTAATTGGAAAGGCGTATGCTTCTTTATTGGATAAAGCAGCTGATTTAGACGAAACGTATATTCCTCATTTTAAAGCGCGATTGGCCAAACATCTAAATGACTTAGATCACAGCAGCAAGAAATTGATGCGCGCTGAAAAACGCAAGCAAGCTACTTTGGTAGATCGCATTGAGCGATTGAAACAAGACTTATTTCCAAATGGAGGATTACAAGAGCGAAAGGATAATTTCTCTTCCATTTATTACCAATATGGTCAAGCGTTTTTTACTGAGCTTTATACCAACTTCAGTTTGCCATCGGCTGATTTCTCAGTTTTTATAGACGGGCAGAAATAAAAAAACCGCAACATAAAAGACTGAATTTTAATTTTTTGGTTAATTACTTATTTCCAAAATAATCTCCCGATTGATTGCTTCCAATAGGAATGTATTGTGCACTTCCAAATCCTAAAATAGGATAGAAAATAAAAGGCAATAAGAGTAACCCAACAGTGTACAATTCATCTTTTCCGAAACGCTTTGCCAATAGGTTGGCAGACCATATGGCGATAATAAAATTAGCAATGGGAATGAATAATAAGATGAGCCACCATGACGGTTTGCCTATGATTTTAAGAAGGATATAAAAATTATAAATAGGAATAATGCTTGCCCAGCCCGGTTGACCTGCTTTCGTGAAGATCTTCCACTGGGAGATAATTAAGAGAATTCCTACTATGCAACTGAATAGTAATATAAACAGTAGAAACATAGCTCCTAGTCCGGCAATAAGGGTTTCAATTGGTTCCATTTTTATAAAATTTATTTGTGTGGGTTAAATATAAAATTTTATTCTTCAATTGCAAAGAAACAAATAAGGGTTATTCCATTTCTAGAATAACCCTTATTTAATGAATATTCAAATTGTTAGCTACCTTATTTCATGGTGTCCTGTCCAATTAATAGTGGTGCATTCCCATCAGTAATTATAATCTTGCTATTAGATGATTTAGCCAATTCATTAAAAGCTTCGATAGTTCGAATTTTAATAATTTCATCCGTCAAGCCCTGAGATATAATCTTTTGGGCGTCGCTAATTCCTTGAGCTTCTATTACTTTTCGATCAGCTTCCAGTTTTGCTTGCTTTAAGATAAATTCCATTCGCATAACCTCTTGCTCAGATTGTAGTTTTTGCTCTATCGCAGCGGAGAGCCCTGGTGGTAATTGTATACTTTTCATTAATACAGCATCTATTTGAATTCCTTGAGGTTGAAGTGTCTTATTCATTTTTATCATGATTTCATTTTCAATCTCTGCTCGCATCCCCGAATGCAGATCTTTTGCAAAATGCTGTGAACACACATCTGCCGATGCAGAACGAAATACGTTGGCAATGATAGTTTCATAACCTAGTCCTAAGTTTCGGATGACCTTTGGTACATCATCAGGACTTAACTTGTAAAGAATAGAGATTTGAGAATTTATACTCAACCCCTCTTTGCTTGGTAAATTCAATGTAAGCTCTAAATTACTAGTTCTAACAGATACTCGAATAACTTGACTTACAAATGGATTGTACCAAATTATTCCTTTGTATTTAACTTCTTCAGAAAGAGTTCCTAATTTTTGCTTTATTCCTACATCGCCTGGCCTGATTACTGCGCAACTTGAGAGAATTATCCCAATTGTTGCAAAAACTACTATTCGCTTTTTCATATGTGTATATTTATATTTTACTAAAAGTAACTCCTGATGTACATATATTTTTATTTATATTAATTATAGTATACATAAATTTTATTTATTCAAATGCTTATCTTTCTTAGTATAAATAAATTCAATATTTAAAAACTATTATGAGACAATTTTATTTTTTAGCTTTATTAACATATTCATTTACAGTAATTAGTCAATCTCAGACTAAGCGAGTTTTGTTTATCGGAAACAGTTATACCAATGTGAATAATTTACCTAGTTTATTAGCAAATGTGGCATTGTCAACAGGTGATTCCATTATTTATGATAGCAATACGCCAGGAGGATATTCTTTTCAAGCGCACTCTTCCAATCAAAACACATTAAGTAAAATAGCTCAGGGCAATTGGGATTATGTGGTGTTGCAAGAACAAAGTCAGCGTCCATCATTTCCTGATTCACAAGTTCAGATTGATGTATTTCCATATGCAAAGCGGTTAGATAGTTTAATTAATGTGGCAAATCCATGTACTGAAACTGTTTTTTACATGACTTGGGGTAGAAAAAATGGTGATGCCAATAATTGTCAATTCTTCGCTCCTTTGTGCACTTACCAAGGTATGGACAGCCTATTGAATTTAAGGTATCGATACATGGCTGACACCAACGAAGCCATAGTTTCACCCGTTGGTGCGGTTTGGAATTACATCAGAGCAACCTATCCTTCGATAGAATTATACAGTGCAGATGAAAGTCATCCTTCCCTGGCGGGAAGTTATGCTGCAGCTTGTACTTTTTATGCGACGATTTTAAGGAAAGATCCAACTTTAATTACCTTTAATTCATCACTATCTGCGGTAGTTGCAGACCAAATTAAAAGTGCAGCCAAGTTAATAGTATTTGATAGTTTATTGAATTGGCATATAGGAGAATATGATGCGAACGCACATTTTACTTCCAATCAGAATGGCTTCCAATTCCAATTTTTTGGAAGTACGGATACATTAGTAAAGCACTTTTGGGACTTTGGAGATGGGACAATGGATTCAGTTGCCAATCCTACCCATATTTATCCTGGCTTTGGGTATTTTAATGTAACTCATAGGGTGACTAAATGTACTAGTAGTGATAAAGACAGCGCTTATGCCAATCTTCTTCCTATATCTGTTAAAGACAGAACTTTCGATGAAGACAAGGTAAGTGTCTTTCCCAATCCGACGCAAGGTTTGGTGAGTATAAATTCAAATGGATTGAAAATTAGGAAAGTGACTGTTTATAATTTGAATGGAGTAGAGGTGAAAGTCGTTATAGTTGAGCAATCTATACAGCAAATCAATTTATCGGAATTAAATCCTGCATGTTACTTTTTAAAGCTTGAGTTGGATGAAGGAATCTACAGTCTTAAAAAAGTAATCATTCAATAAAAAAAATAGTCCTGAAATTACCAATGAAGCCATTGAATTTACAGGACTATTTTAAAGATTTTCTTATTCGTTATAGTGGATAGTTTTTCTCAAAGAACATTTTCATGTCTTCCCATGATTTTTTATCTGCAGCTTCGTTATAGGCAATTGGAATACTGAATTTCTCACCTACAGCCGTTGAATTTTCATTCGTGAAGGCATGAGTCGCATTTTCATAGCTGATGAACTCGTAAGGAGCTGTAACCTTATCCATTCCTTTCTTGAAGTTCGTTACGTCTTCTTCTGAGACAAATTTGTCAGCCAATCCGTGGCAAACCAATACTTTTGTTTCTGTCATTTCGGGAGTAGCATTAAATCCAGCTAAACCACCGTGAAAAGAGACAACAGCATCTAAAGGAACACCTAAATTAGCTGCATTTAGAGCAACAGTTCCACCAAAGCAATAACCGATTGCAGCCATTTGATCTGGATTTACATTTTCCATAGATGTAAATTTTTCATAGCCTGCCATCATTCTAGACTTTAATAACTCAGGATTGCTGTATATTTTTCCTGATTGTTCAGTAGCAGCTGTTGGGTTATCTACTGTCAAACCATTTCCATACATGTCTACGGTAAAAGCTGCATAGCCCATTTCGGCTAACATTTTTGCACGCATCTGAGGGTACTCATTATTTCCCCACCATTCGTGAACCACCATAATTCCTGGCTTTACTCCTGGAGAATTCTCATCATAATAGTAATAACCTTTTAACGTGTCATTTCCGGCCATATAGGTCACTTCTTTCTGCACAATACTTGGTTCTTTGACTTCAACTATTGTTGAGTCTGCTGTTTGGGTTGATGCACTTTCATCGGTTTTTGGTTGAGAACAACCAACGATTAATAGAGATGAAAGTAGGGCAATGGATAATGTCTTTTTCATTTATTTAATTTTTATAAAGGTATGGATTATGGGTGTAACAATACAAATTCCATATTGTTTCGAAACAATTGTTTTAAGTGATTGAAAATAATTACAAACTTAATTAATTGTATATTAGATAATTAACTGCTTAAGTCTATAATGCATAAGAATATTATGTATTTAAAGTTTGCATACATAAGATTGTTATGTATATTTGCCCCATGTATTCATCAGAACTAATTAAAGGAACTTTAAAAACCATCGTGTTGAACTTGCTAAAAGAGCAGGGGAGAATGTACGGTTATGAAATTACCCAACGGGTGAAAGATTTAACAAACGGAAAAATTCAAATTACGGAAGGGGCGCTGTATCCCACTTTGCACTCATTGGAGAAATCTGGTGAGCTGGAGACAGAAAAGGAGTATTTGGGAAAGAGAGTGCGGAAGTACTACACACTCACTGAGCAAGGCCAAACTACTGCAAGCCAAAAAGTAAATGAATTGACTGAATTCATGAATACCATGAAGTTTTTGTTAGATCTAAAACCTGACTTAGGAAATGCGTAACGTAACCGATGAGGAAGTTATTTTCATTGATCATGATTTAGCAACACGTGGAATTGTCTTGGAGGAGCTACGAGACAATTTAATCGATCACATTTGCTGTATCATTGAGCATGAAAGCCAACAGAATGAGGACTTTTACAAGTGCTATGAACGAGTATTGCCCCAATTTTTCAAGGAAGAGTTGCAGGAAATACAAACAGAGACAGATAATTTACTTCAATTTAAAAACTTTTATACCATGAAAAAAATCATGAACATTGCAGGAATAAGTACGGTGTTTCTTATTCTTGCCGGCACCATTTTAAAGACGCTTCATATGCCGGGTGCAGCAGTAACTCTCCTTTTAGGTGGGTTTACATTTGCTTTTCTTTTTCTTCCTATTTTGATCATTATCAAATTTAAAGACGACGAATCTAAAACGGATAAAGCAGTCTTTAGCCTTGGATTATTATTGGCAATGGTAATTGCAACAGGGTTTATTTTTAAAATAATGCATTGGCCCTTTGCCAATAACCTGATGTTCGGTGGAACTACCATATTTACACTGTTCTATGTGCCACTATACTTTTTTACTCGAATCAGACGTCCTGAGGTTAAGTTTAATACCATCGTCAATTCAGTCATCATGTTAGCCTTTGGTGGAATTTTGTATACCCTGTTTGATTTAAGTTACAGTAAGAAGTATGCAGATGAAATGCAAGAAATCCACTATTATTTGCACGATAACTCCATTCGCTTGTTTGAAATCAATGATGACTTGTATGCAGTTTTGCCATCAAATTCTCAATCTAATGATTTACGCAGCAAAACAGCTGAAGTAAATAAGAATATTGAAATAATGGCAGAGCTGATTTCGAAAAGGGAAAATACGGATGGACTGAATACAGCAGTGCCTGAGTTAGAGATTTCATTAAACAATTACAATACTTATCTCAATTCATTAAATAACTCAGCTGTTAAAACGATTGACAACAGTGGTTTGTTAGTTATTCATAAAATTAATACAGAATTAGCCATGAATGTATTGGCAAGAGTACAGCAACAATTGGCTGTGAATGAGAATGCTTTTCTTTCAAAGCAAGTGGCTTCGAAATAAAATAATTCTTTGGTTAAACAATTCACCTATCATTTTTATCAAAGGCCGAATTGTAAATGCCGAATTACTAGAAAACAAGCAGACAAGAGTTTTAATCTAAATATTTAAACCAGTTTAAAAAATAGGAGGGAGTTAATTTTACTCACTTTTGCTAAATTAAAGTCTGCGAAATTTTATAGTTTTATCGGTATTAAACAATTGAAAGCTTCCAAGGGGTGTGACCTTGGAAGCTTTTTTTATCCGTGTATGGTTTCTGATTTTCCGTATCGTTGAATCACTTCTGCTTCAAATTCCACCAACTCTTTCCATCTTCGATCTACATCGATGTCGTGTCCATATTTCCGAGCAAAGGTGATGAAAGTCGTATAATGCCCGGCTTCGCTGATCATTAATTCCCGATAAAATTTAGCTAATTCTTGGTCGCTGATGGTCTCAGATAATAACCGAAATCGCTCACAACTTCTTGCTTCAATCATCGCAGAGAATAACAATCGATCCACTAAAGCTTGCTGACGGTTTCCCCCTTTGTTCATGAATTTATACAATTCGTTGACATAGCTATCTTTGCGTTCTCTGCCCAAGGTGTATCCTCGCTTCTTGATGATTTCGTGCACCAATTGAAAATGCTCCAATTCTTCTTTCGCCAATGCCAATAAATCCGTCACTAACTCTTCGTGCTCAGAATTGTTTGTGATTATTGTAATGGCATTTGTTGCTGCTTTTTGTTCGCACCAAGCGTGATCGGTTAAAATCTCTTCAATATTGGATTCTACAACATTAACCCATCTTGGATCAGTCACTAATTTCAGGTGAAGCATAAGTGGTTTTTTTGGCAAAAATAAGGATAATGAGGTTGTTTTTTAAAAAGCCATTTACGCAATCAATTCCTTTCACTAATTATCAATACTATTTGCAGTCATCAACAGAAAATCTAGGCTCTTATTAAAGTCTAATAATTCGTAATCCAATCCTAATTTTTTTAAATTGGCATAATAGCGATCCACTTTAGTGAAGTAATTCTTCTCTAACTGAATAGCGGCAGCTTTAGTACCTAGCTTTTCTATCAAAAACCACTTTTCTAATAATCGGCCAGTTCGTCCATTTCCATCTTGAAAAGGATGGATTTTAACAAACATCAAATGAATGAAGGCTGCGTAGTAAAAGACTTCAAAATCATTTAATTCTTTAGATTGAAGAAGTTGTATGTCGGCTAATAATTTATCAAATTCAGTTTTTACCATTTTTGGGTCGCAAGCTGCGTATTCAATCTGGTCATTACTATTAATAACGAACATTGGGTTTGAGCGTATTGCTCCTTGATGGCTAGTTGGAAGAAGCGAGTCACTTAATATACGATGCGCTTCTTGTATGGTTTTTAGAGAAATAGAGTGTTCATCAATAAAGTCATACGCCGAAAAAAGATCATCAGCCTTTTTAGTGTAATCAGGTTTAAATTCTACATTTAGAAATTTATGTTTAAAAAAACTATCAAATTCAATGTCTTCACCTTCAATTTTAGAAGAGTAGACTGATGATACAGATTTATAAAACTGAAAATAATCAACTGGGATCTCAATTTTTTTGATGTTATCCAATTTCTCTAATGGAGAATGTTTCAACTTTTGAGTAAACTCATTTAGCAGATTATCAGTTAATAGTTGGAAGTTCATTCTATCGTTTATTTACCCAAAGATATGCTTTTTGAAACTTCAATATTTAGCGTGGATTCAAAAAATATCCTTCTGTCTATTGGCATAAACAGAAGGATTTGATCACTTATGAATCACTAAGACCTAGAGAAAAAACAATCCTCGGAAATTAACTTTTCAAATGAGCACTATACAATTTTCTAAACTTGCTCAGCTTTGGATTAATGACTGCTTGGCAATATCCTGCTTCACTGTTGTTTTTATAATAATCTTGATGTTCTGGTTCTGCCCAATAGAAGGGGGCAGATTCAGCCAATTCTGTTACAATTTTATCTGTATAAACGGTTTGAACTTCCGCAATGGCTTCTTCTGCAATTTGTTTTTCAGTTTCATCTGCATAAAAAATCACACTTCGGTATTGGGTTCCTTTATCGGCTCCTTGTCTGTCTTTGGTCGTTGGATCATGAGTGGTCAAATGAATAATCAACAAGTTTTTCAAGCTGATTATTTCATCATCATAATGCACTTCAACTACTTCGGCATGACCTGTTCGTCCGGTGCATACCTCTCGGTAAGCAGGATTTTTAATCGGACCACCACTATAACCACTGTTTACTGCTGTAATTCCTTTCAATTCTGAAAAAATGGCTTCCGTACACCAAAAACATCCTCCGCCTATTACTACTTTCTTCTCCATCTTAAACCTCCTCTTTCTGTTCTACTTTCTTTAATGATACTGCATTCATACAAAAACGCAACCCACTTGGTGCGGGCCCATCAGGGAATACATGACCTAAATGCGCATCACACACATTGCATGTCGTTTCAACTCGAATCATTCCATGACTAACGTCCTTAATATGAGCAATGTGGTTGTCTTGGATTGGTTGTGTAAATGAAGGCCAACCAGTTCCGCTTTCGAACTTCTCATTGGCATCAAAAAGCAAGGTGTCGCAACACTTACAAGCATATATTCCAGGTTCAAAAAGACTGCATAAGTCAGAGCTATTCGGCCGTTCAGTTCCTTTTTGTCGCGTTACATAATATTCTTCATCTGTCAACAATGCTTTCCATTCTTCAGGCGTTTTTTCAACTCGTTTTGGAGGAGTTAAATTGCCATTGTTTGCATAGTTCATTACATCTTTCCATGTCATCATATCTGTCTGTTTTTCTTCGTAGTTTCTAAACTAATTCTGCTTCAAAGTTACTTTCTTCTGTAACAATTAATGGTCTATTTAGTTTATTGTATTGAGAAAAGTAAGGTAGATGACATTGAATGAAGCAAACGAATGCTTTATCGATTTAAAGACTATTTATTGGAAGGTTTTCTTCTCAACCAAAGTAAGCCACCAAAAATGGCAAATCCAAAGATGGATAAGAGAATGGAAACAGTCCAGTAGGGTGGAGTAAACTCTAATTCAATGGTGTGCGTTCCTTTAGTCAATGGAACAGCCATAAATCCAATGTTAGCTTTGTACAATTTTTCTGTATTCCCATCCACCTTTACTGTCCAAGAGGGATCAAATGGAATGGAAAAGAACAGCGCTTTAGCCGAAGTAGTGGTGATGGTTCCTGTAATGTGACTGTGAGAAAATTGAGTCATTTCCATTGTCTCAGCTCGCCGATTGTTTACATCTGTTTCTAACAATTCAGGAGAATAATTGAGATTGATGGTAGAAGGATCAAAATCAGACAGGCCATTAAAGGCAGGAATATCCTCTTTTGATAATGTCATTGCTTGCAATAAGGTAATCTGTTTTTTGAGTCCTGTGTTAGAATCGTCTTTCAAATTCACAAAAGTGGAGCTGTCAATTAGCTGATTGTAAGTAAACCCAAAAGGAATGAACAATGGGTTGCTTAATATTTTTAATGCCCCAACATCCATGTAATCTTTATAAAAGAAACGTGGAGAATTGTTATTCCTAATAAAAGCATACTTTGTAGATGTGATGAGTTGTGTCAGAGGTTTATTGACCAATCCTGAAATCCATCGGGTTTGATTTTCATCTTTCGGATCAATAATTTCCATTGCAGATAAAAAATCTACGTAGTTTTTTTGATTGAACGAATGGTAGGAAGCAGAGGAAAAGTAACCTTGAACTTTTGCATCATTGGTACTCGCGTGCATCGCAGGACCAGACCTAAAGTCAATCTTCTCTACTCGATAGAAGGTGGGATCAGATTTCTTTAGGAATGCCATAGCATCCACTGTTTCATCATTGTAGCCCACTTTTTGTGTAAACTCTACCTTCGAAATGGTTTGTCGCTTTTGATTGTAAGTGGCATTTCCACTGAATAGTGCTTCAGAAACAATCAACACTAAAAAGGCAATCAGCGCTACACTGCGAAATTTTGAGGACTTCATTCCTGCGATTGCCAATGCTTCAATGATCAAGAAAAACAATAAGATACTTCTTAAGTTACTGTCAATTGACACATTGGTGGCATTGTTGAATGGAACGTACAATAAAATAGCTACCGTTAATACTGAAATCAATAAGGTAATCAGGTGCACCGACTGCTTTATGTAAATAAAATTTAAAGCATGAATACTCCATAAAATGAGGCTGATGGAAACAAACAGAGAATACATTCGATAGTAGTTCCCAGAAAAAAGCCAAATCGCATTTCGAACGAAAGGAAAGAACAACGGAATCAAAACCAATACTAATCCAGTGAGGTAGATGATTTTTTTGCGTTTGTCGAGGTGAAAAAGCAATTGAGGTAACAAGATCAAAGTGCTTAATCCACAATACATAGCAGGAGCTTCCAAATAGTTATTCCAACCTTTGTAAGCCATTTTATTCTGTCCGTTAATGACTTCGAATTGAGCACCGAAAAAGAAATCATTAGAGAATAAACGGCCTAATGCAGTAATGAATTCTCTGCCTTCTATTAATGCCCAAGGCGAATTTGCCATCAATTGCGCAAAGAAAGCCGATTCTCCGCTTCCTCGAGGGCTGTTGATCACTTGGTCAATCGTACTGACTAACATGAAAGTACTCATCAAAACACCCAAAGCTCCACAGCCAATTAAAGTAAGGTAGAGTGTTCCCAGTTTTTTAGGGATCGGTTGGTTGTTTTCAGATTCCAACACACGAAGAGTGCTGTAAACCAACAGAAATAAGGCAGCTAAATATAAATCAAAAGGAAAATTGAATGCAAACAAGAATACTGACAAAGTGAACATCCACCACGATTTGTGTTGATACAAACGTTCAAATCCCCACAACATTAAAGCGATGTAAGCGCCTTGAGTAGTGAAAATATACCAACTGGCACCCACAATCATAAATCCGCTGAATGCATACAAAATACCACCGATAATGGCAGGAAGGAAACTGATTTTTAAGCTTCTTAAGAAACAGTAAAAGAGCATTCCGGCGGTAAAAATCTTCAATAATTCTACCCAGGCAATCCCAAAAGCGAGATTGTCTTTTCCTATCAAATATAAAATCCAGTTGAACGGATCGCCAATGCTAAATGGCAGGATATTTTGCCCCAATCCTTGACTGAACGACCATTTCGGAATCCCATCAGTGGCGAGGTAATCGGCTATGTGCACCAATTGTGGATAAAATACGTTGATGGTATCGCTGGCGATGTCCTTGAACAAGAATAAACTTCCCCCAAATACAAAATCTCGAAAAACAAATAGGAGCATTAAAAGCAACAAAGTCGCCATTAACCCCAATCCATTTTTTGGTGTTAAGCTTTCAAAGAAGTCGGGTTGATTGGGTATATTCTTTTCAGCATTCACCTCTTTTTTAGGCTGCTGCTTGATATTAGACGGTTTGTTGAGCTTACTTTTAGCCATTTAGTTGTTCGATTTGCTTGTTCTTTTGGACGAGGCTGTAAAATAGCAAAAAAGATTACTTTCTTGCAAATTGGGAATATAGTTCGAGTTTATAACTTCTTTCGTGAGTTATTAACCACAGGCATACATATTAAAAAGTATACAAATATGTATAAAAATGAAACATAAAGAATACATATATGTATTCTTTATGAAGATGATATTTGATTTTTAATACAATAAAGAAGGGAGGATTGCATTCTTGTAATAGGATTGAGGCTTATTAAAGAAATCTATGAATCCTTTTCCCCTCGCATCAAAACACGACCTCTTGGTTCATCGCCTTTATGAAGCACAACGTCTGAATGAAGAAATTCTGCTGCTTTTGCTGAATCTTTTACTTTACTGGCGCTCCGTTTCAGCATTTCTGCCTCAAAGTCCGTCAATACACTTTTTCGAATTCCATTTGTTCGCCAGTTTTTAAATGCGCCGCATTCTTTTCTGATTCTGCGGGCAAGTTCCAACGCATCCAGTAAAGCTTGATTGGCGCCTTGACCTTTGAATGGACTCATCGGGTGAACGGCATCTCCAATTAAGGTGATAGCTCCAAGTGTCTCCAATAATTCTGGTGCTAGTAATTCACGGTCATACACGGGATAGCCCGAAATTTGAGTTTCCTTCGTTGCTGCTAATATTTCAGGAATAGGAGAGTGCCACTGCGTTCTGCGACAAGCTTCTGCTTTCAATGCTGCAGCACCTTTTCCACTCAACCCTTTCGCTTCTTCTTCCGTCATCGGGAAACTGAGTTGCCACATCACTGTTTCTGCATCAAAAGGCATCATGTAGATTCGTTCGTTTCCATTGGCAGTCTGAAATACCGTGGCTGAATCCAATAACGGACTTTCCACCGCTTTTAAATCAGCCAACGGACAAATACCCAAAATTACGATGCAATCCAAGTAACGCAAGGGTGTTTTGTCTTCGCCAATTAATAATCGCCTTACCGAACTGCGTATGCCGTCTGCACCGACTACCAAATCGGCTTTTGTGGTTTTAGTTTTTCCATCCACTTGGAAAGTGAGTTCAGTATTTCCTGCTTCGCACTTTTTTAAATCGACCAACTGATGACCCCACTGCACAGCATTATGACCGCCTAATTGTTCCAATAATTCTAAACGCAAGGATTGCCTAGCAATGTGCACATTCGTCCGTCTAGGCGACGTTTGTGTCTCTGACTGCATCCATTTTCGCATTCCCCATTCTCCGATCACATTTCCGTCTGTGGTATGCACCAAATGTCGGGTAGAAACCACCCCTTTTTTCAAAGCGGAAATCCCCAAACCTTTTATCGCATTGCTCGCTTGCTGCAAGGTTAATCCGTAGCCCTGAGAACGTGTATCGAAACTATCGTCTCGTTCATACAATGTAAATGGGATTTCTCGGTGTAAACAGGCTACTGCTAGTGCCACGCCACCGATTCCACCGCCAATAATGGCCACATGTGGATAATGCTCTTGATCTGCCACAGGCGGTTCAGCTGAATGAACCAAACCTGATGAAGAACAATTGGGGCAAGGATACAATGCGCCTTTTGGACGAACTGGAGCCGTTCCTTGGCTGCCGTTTTTTTCGAATTCATCCAATGCCAATTGGTGGAGGAGACGTAGCTTTTTGCGGAGCCGTCGTCTTTGCTTTCCACTTCCTTGACATTCCTGACAAATCGCCCAATGGTCTTTTTTGTTTTCCAATCGTTCTACTTTTAACCGCAATGAATCAATTCACTTCGGGTGTAAAGTTAAAGACACCTTTCTAAACCTACGATATGGATTGCGGGATTGTTTTGACTAAAAACACATCATCCACCGGATTATTGACAAAATCAGTTGGGAGGTCATTTTTTGAAATTCGCTGAAATCCATTCTTTACATAGAATTTATGTGCTGCTTTAAATTGATTCATTGTTCCTAAATAAATGGAATGAATTCCTTGGGTGCTGCACCAATCTTGTGCTTTAGTCAAGAGCAATAGAGCAGTACCAAATTCCACCCCTCGGTATTCTTTCTTTACAAACATGCCTTTCAAAATCGAACGATCGGCAGCAATTCGAATCACTTTTACGGTTCCAACGATTTCTGTTTTATGCCTCGCTATCCAATAGTTATCAATGAATGGAACTGAAAGTGGATTGAGATTAAAGAAGGAGGTTTCAAATTCAGAATCAATCTTTCGCATCATTTCATTCACCTCACTTTGGTGCGCTTTTTCGAAAGGGTGAATGGTGATCATAGTGATTTTTGGTTTATTATTTCTTGGTCAATATAGGAGTTATATCTCTTCAATAACAGACTGTCCTTTGGAACAATCACCTGAAGTCCATTCCCATGTTTCGTGCAATCGGATTTTACCATTGGGCATGATTTCAGGAGTAGAAAAACAAATCCCGGTCATTAACTCACCCTTTTGATTGATTTGATGGTAACGCATTTCTATGTTGCCGTTTTCATCCACCAACCCTATCAAATGACCTTTGACTATTTGCCCGCCTTTATATTCAGAGGTTAAAATGTTACCGTTTTGTTGGTACTCAAAGGTAGTTTCTTCAGTCGTTTCTCCATTCACTGAATTTTGAACTGGTCTAAATGTCTTGTTGTGGTAGTTCACGAGTTGTTTAATTGTGGATTTTTCATTTTAGGTTGGCCGAATTTAATAGTCAGTGGAGTTTTTTTATTCTTTAATATATTTGTTAACGTCCTTTTGCAGTAAGTAAATTGAGAATGTGAAGTAGAATAGGTGGAAGAACCTAAAAACATAGTCTCTTAATTTTGCAACTCCTCCAAAGTATTCATTGTCTTTATTTTCTAAATCTATCATGTTTCTACTAACAATACCGTTACAAGTAAACCAAATTCCAAAAAAAATAAAGGGGACTGCTAGATGAGCAAACTCAGGAATTTCTATACCGTAAATAAAAAGTCCTATTGGTATAATAAAAATAACGAATATGTAACCTATTAAAATTGCAGAAAGGTAATTAAAGAATTTGCTATCTCTTCCATTTGCTTCAATGGCATAGAGACCAACATGTCTTAACCAAATAACGAACAATGGCAGAAAAAGGCCATAAGTCCATAAGGCCTTGTTTGGATTAAGGCTTATAATTTTCTTGGTGAATTTGTTTTTTTTGAAATCGCTCACTTGGTTGAAATGTAAAGTATCAAAGATATAAACTGTTATAAGGCTTGTGATAAAGCTTTAATTAATAATTATTTATATCTACTTTTAGATGTTTTTTTATGTCCTTATTTCGTATTCATAATTTTTAAATTCATAAGTCATCCAAGACCCTGACTCCTTACTGAATCCATTTAATAACAATGTTGATTCATCCTTGATAATTAATTCTTGAATAAATTCAAAAGACTCAAAGTTATCAGCCCAATCTATTTCGAAAATTTCTCCAATATCAGATATTCCATGTTTTTGGTATTTTCTGACACTCAATTCTTCCCAATTCTTTATTTTTATTCGCGTTTCTTTAAATTTTTTAAAGTCGCTAATTCTAACCGAGCCTTCAGAAA
Source organism: Acidiluteibacter sp. (assembly GCF_055129545.1). Taxonomy (NCBI): domain Bacteria; kingdom Pseudomonadati; phylum Bacteroidota; class Flavobacteriia; order Flavobacteriales; family Cryomorphaceae; genus Acidiluteibacter; species Acidiluteibacter sp. The sequence continues at coordinate 186,910 of NZ_JBSRUB010000026.1, forward strand.
CAATTTCCATTTCATCATAATCTTCACCAAATAAGATTTCTTTAATTCGGAAATCAGAGAGACTTATGTTGTTAATTTTCAATAGTTCCTTTTTTAATGTTCGTTAAGATACATGCTTTACAAAGTTAATGATACATGAGTTACACTATTTTTTGATAAACTTTAGTTTCTTTTCCATTTTTTATAGCTGCAAATGTTTCTAAATCCGGTATAACTATTTACTAAAGCACTATCAGATCTACATTTGTTGTAATTTAATTCACAGGAGTTTATAAAACTAAGGCCATAAAACTGTCCCTTAATATCAGTCATTTCTCTAATGTTCCCTTTAAGATGTGTAATCAACTCTTTCTTACAAGATGAACAGGAGGTGCTAAATGTTGGGGTTGGGCCATATGGTAAAGACTCTGTGATGAAGGGTTTATTTTCGATACAATTACAATCAATTGAGGACTGTTCGGAACAATATTTCTCTTTACAGTGTTTGTAATTCTTCAAGTTTATCGAATCAGCAAAGAGCGAAGCACTAAAGTAGGTTGCTGAATCAGGTAATGAGTATTGAGGGTAAAACAGACTATCTTCACTTGGTTTGAATTCTAGATATTGGCCGTCAAGGTACTTTTTTATTGTAAATATCGAATCTTTTGAATTAGTAGGTTTTGTATTTGGTATTTTTCCATCTCTAATCAATTGAAGTTCCATTACTCTATCAGAACGCCATTGAGAAAATTGGATAGCTTGTTCGTAAGAATTACCAACCACGGGGTAATTATAATACGCCGGATGTCTTAAATAAGATGTATCTAAAGAACTATAATTTACATTGAGTTCTGACCATACGTTCGTATCAGGTATAGCTTCAATATATGAATCACCGTTTTTCCCATAAACACTTTCCATCCAAAACAAGTATTCTACCCATCCAAAATTTGTGATTTCAGTTTTATCGAAAAAAAGATTATCTGAGATTGCTATTGTACCAGGAGGTGTTAGTGAATCATCTTTTGTTTTAATAGTGTGATTCTTGGATAAATTACACGATACTATTATTGTAATGAGGACTAATAGGGGTAATTTATTGATCATAATTAAAGGTAATGTTTAGGAGTTGGAATGAGAATGAGAACTGCTACTATTTAATCTTATTAAGAGTATCATTTTTTCTTTTTTCAATTTCATTTATCAAGTCCGTTGGTCGTTTTGGAGAAATATTTAATTCTCCTCCACTGATTAGTTTGATAGATAAAATGTCTTTTGACAACCCAATTGCATATAGTCCGAAGCTTTGGGGCTTAATTTCTTTTATGTCATCAAATTTTATAGTTTTCCTATAGAAAAAGGCAAACCGAGTAGTTAGGCTAGTTTGATCAATCGTATAGTAAGTATAATTCCATGTAAGAAGAAGAAACGACCAAAAGAAGATTGTTCCAATTATTAGTGGTTCAGCTGTTGGAATTACTTTTCCAAAAGAAACTCCACTTACTTTCAGAGCCATTAATGTAGTAATTATTAAAGTTGGTCCGTAAAAAAGGGTTTTTCCAAACCAATCTTTTTTTGTGTCAAATCTGATTTTTTCCATTTTAACACCCTTATAATAGTCCTGTTGCTCGAGCTATTTCTAAAAGCGCTAAACCTATTCCTATTATGAAGCTGATACGAGCAATCCATTTTGTTTTTGGGTATTCTTTTAACATCTTTTTTGCAAGATCAAGATCAACTTTTGACTTCTCAAAATCTAGGTCTTCCTTTTCACGTTGTCTTTTGGCTTCTGATTTTTTTGTCTCTTGGTATTTTAACCAACCACCAAATTCTTGTATATTAGTACCTAAAGGTGTTATTCTTGCTGTAAAATGTTGGTCTACATTAGCGATATCTTTGTCATTTATAAGATCTTTAAAAGCATATATAGCTTTAGTGTCAGATATATTAAACTCAGACTCTAAAAAACTGTCAAGAGATATTCCTATAATTCCTTTTTCATATAGGATCATTAAAGTCCTATCTAACATTTCGTTTTTATCCATCTTAATAGTTTTTATAACCCTCTTGTATATATCTTGTTGTGTGATTACGTACTTAATCTATTAAATAAACACCAGATATAAAATCGGCTAGGATTTTAAAAGTAGGCAATAACCAGCCATTATTTATACATCGTGTTGTACTAGGTTACTTAAGTAATTTAGATATTCTTTCACTAGTAAGTTTATTTAATTTACACAGAGGTTTTAATGACCTATCTACATAATTGTCAGTTAATAAATTTTTGTTTTTTGCAGATGTGTAATAAACAGGTAATGAGAAATTATTTGGATAATATTTTCTGTCCGTTACAAAGGGAATTGACCTAGCATCTTCTGAGCAAATTAGCCTACACTTTGTGGTTACTACAATTGCAGGTATGTGTGGGTCATCGAAATCGGGGTCCTCTCTTAAATCTTCGACTTTCTTTTGGTACTCATCAATTTTATTTTGACAACCTTCTATAGCTTTACCAACATCTTTAAGTAATCTAATAATCGGCAAATATTTCGAAGTTTTTGCCATTTCTTTTCGATATTGACTACCTCCATATATCATTAATCCTTTACCTAATAAAATCCATTCAAGAACTGGCTTGAAATCTGAGTGCTTTGCTGATGATTTTGAAAATACATTAGCAATACAATTTGCGTCTATAATTATTGCCATACCTAAATTATATTTCTAATAATTTAAGTTCCTCATCAATAAAAAAGTCTCGGTAACTGGATGGGACTTTTTCAGAGTAAGAGCCATCTTTGTTTATTTTAATATTAGTAATTGAATTCCCTTCAGAGTTTCTTTCAAAAAACAAAACTTTCGTATCGAAATTCACTTCCTTTTTTGATGTATGCAGTTTATATCTCAATCTGTTTATAGTAAAATCACTATGAGTTTCAATTATAAATTTATTTTGGTCAATTTTTACAGCATTATATAAAAAACTACCAAATGCAGATTGCGCCTTTGGATGTAGGTGAACTTCAGGTTGTTGTATTGAAAAGCAAGTTTTCTTTGTTGACAAAACCTCAATAATTAATGGTAAAGACTGAGACACACCATAGCCTACATTAGGAAGTTTAATTTCAATGTCTTTATACTTTACTATTATCTCAAATGGTGAACTATTCTTTTTACCTAATTCTCTTATTTCAATTTCATCAAACAAATTACTGTCCTTACCAAAAGATTCTAAACTTGTAATTATTTTAGTTTTCTCAGTGCTTGTTCTATTTCCTAAAATTTGACGCAGAATTGATGGGATATGTTCTCCTTCTGGTGAAAATTTTATTTTGTATGATTCATAAGTTCTTTTTGCTTTTGCTCTAATTGGCGCTAGCCATTTGTAATTTGAATAAAGCATTTCTCTTCCAAAAGAACCTCGAAAATTAAATTCATTATCATTTTTTATAATTTCACTTTCAATGAGTTTTATCAATATTGATATTGGAATCTGTTTTTGAGGAATATTAATTCTCTTATATTTTTGAGGGAATTTAAAGTCTAAAGCCCAATCTTCAAATTCTGCGGTATCGGAATTTTTTACTCGATACGTAATTTGTTTTTTTGTGAATTTTATTAATACATCCTGTGTTTCTATCTGAACTTTTGCTTGTGTAAGAACAGGAACAGATTTCTCTTCTGTAAATTCAAAAATGACTCTGAATTTTTTTTGATTTTTTTTCTTGTCATCATCTTCGAAATGTGGTTTTTCAATTCCGATTTGGAAAAACTTATCTTCTGTTCTTTTGTTTATTATTTCCTCAAAATAACCAAGTTCAACTTCATTGTTGTTAAACTCATAGTTATACCAGAATTCTGGACTAGATAAAAGATTAATAATTTTCAAGAAAGAAGTTTTTCCAGTGCTATTTTCTCCAACAAGAAAATTAATATCTTCTAATTCAATAAATTGCTGCTCAAACCCTTTGTAATTCTTTAAATATATTTTTTCCATTTAAGTTATTTCTAATGTAGTGATACAACCGAATAAAGCGAGAGGTGCGTTTATTTGCCTTATGTCAGTTGTATTATTTTTTATAATTGGAATTTAATAATTTAAGTATTTGTTGTCGTTTAATACAGATAACTCTCTTTTACTAAAAATCCAAACCCGAAGATAAGCCAAAAAGCCAAATAATCCCACAGTCTGTTGAAAAATAAAGCATTAAAATGAAAAATGAGTTCTATCTCTTACGGATACGGAATGTACGTATCGTCTCCAGGTACTTTTGGGAACAGCTTGTTTTGCCAATCTGCTTTAGCTTGCTGTAGTTTTTCTTTGTCGGAAGACACAAAATTCCACAACAAAAAAGGTTCGTCTTCAAGTGGTTCGCCGCCAAACAACAACACTTGGGTGCCTTCTTGCAGTTCTATGCAACATTGTTCATCTGTTTTGCTAATCAACATTTGTCCGGCTTCTATGGTTTCTCCCTCGTGGGTAATGGCTCCTTTTACAATTACAAAAGCCACTTCGCCTTTCAGTTGGTCTTTCAAATACAAATGAGTGGCATTTTTGGCCAATACATCCACCATAAATAGGGGAGAGTAGCCCGTTAAAGGCGCTTTTCGTCCAAAACCTTCACCAGCTACCAAGGTAATTACCAAGTCGTTTTCTTCCCATTTTGGCAAGTCAGTCCGAGGGTAAAAGTCAAACTGTGGCGCCATGTCTTCCAAGTCTTTGGGCAACGCCACCCAAATCTGATAACCGTGCATTATAGAGGTTTTGCCATTTCTTAAATGAGTAGGCGTTCGCTCGGTATGGGTTACTCCAGCGCCAGAGGTCATAAATCCCACATCACCAGGTCGAATCACTTGCACGGTTCCTGTGCTGTCTCGGTGCTCTATTTCGCCTTCAAATAAATACGTCAGTGTAGATAATCCGATGTGCGGGTGTTGGTCTACATCTAAATAAGAGCCTTCAAAAAGTTTTGCCGGCCCCATGTGATCGATGAATGTAAAGGGGCCCACTTGGCGTTTTCCCTTAAATGGAAGCAGTCGCCCCACCATAAAGTTTCCCAAGTCACGTTGACGTTCTTTTACGAGCATTGTAGTGTTGTTCATTGTCGTTTGTTTTAATTCTTAAAAATAAGAATTAACTTTTCTTCTTTCAGGATGTATTTTTCATTTTTTTCGCCGTGAATATTTCGACAAGCTCAATAACCACTTACGAAATAAACCTGTGCTGAGCACTTCGAAATACTCAGTACAAGCTTTAATCGAAGTAGAAGAAATCGTCCTTTGTAGATAATTTTTCATTTTTTTCGCCATGAAAAAAACGAAACAAAAAAAACTCGTCCTTTGAAGTAATTTCAAAAAATTGATTTCTTAATTTTTTGATGATATGGCAACTTTTTCGACTATCGTCGAAATTCGGACAGGCCATATCACTTAACCAAAAATCTGCGAAAATTTTTGGAAAATTCCTTCAAGGGACACTTCCCGACAACTTCGAAGTTTTGAATTAGATTCAATAATAGTCTAGTTATATGAGGAAGGAATTTTTAATACAAGCTGAGCTTTTCCGTTCTTTTTGCTTGGTTATTGAGCATTTGTCGAAATACACCAAAAAGGACATAAAAGAACAAGAGAAAAGAAATTTAAATTCCATTAGAAGCAGTCAAAATAACTGGTTCACCATCAGTAATGAGAATCGTGTGCTCGTGCTGCGTTACAAAACCACCTTTGTTGCCGACCAATGTCCAGCCATCTTTCATTTCATTGGCGATATTGGATTTTGTAGAAATAAACGTTTCTACTGCAACTACTGAGTTTTTTTGGAAAATTTCTTTGTTTTTGGGATCTCCGTAGTTCAAAATATCTGGTGACTCGTGCAAGCTTCGTCCAACGCCATGTCCTGCTAAATTTTCAATGACCACATAGCCAGATTTGATGGCTTCTGTTTCAATCAAGTGTCCAATTTCAGCCACTGGAACACCGTCCTTTATTTGGCTAATGGCTTTTTTTAGAATACGGTTAGAGGCGTCAACTAATTGTTGATGTCCATTAATGTCTTTTCCCAACACAAAAGAACCGCCATTATCCGCCCAAAATCCATTCATTTCAGCAGATACGTCTATGTTGACTAAATCACCTTCTTTCAATATTTTGTGGCTTGCAGGAATGCCATGTGCAATCTCATTATTCAAGCTGATGCACGTCCAACCCGGAAATTCATACGTTTCGTAAGGTGCTGATTTGGCTCCAAAGCTTTTCAAGAGTTCACCACCGTAATCGTCTAGCGCTTTGGTGCTCATACCGATTTTGGCGTATTCACGCATTTTTTTTAACGTCACCGCTACCACTTCGCTGATGGCTTTCATTCCTTCTAATTCAGACGCTTTCGTTATTGACATGTTGTAGTTCTTTAGGTTTGTAAAATTAACGAATTTAGACCCCTTACTCTAGGGAATAAACATAACCTTTTCGCAGCAGCTCAAAGAATTCAGTGTCCAATTGTTCCACTTCTTGAATTCTTAAATGGTGGGCGTATTTCTTCGAAAAGAGGGTTACTTTATGAAATCGGTCAGAGGGAATCACTTCAGGGTAATAGAACTTGATGTCCAACACCGTTTTCATGGGTCTGATAATCAACCATGCTTTTTTGCTCGAAAACACTATGGTATTCACGGAAGGGCCCACAGAGTTGGGTTCCCATTGGGAAGTTACTTGCAAGATGTGATCAAAAACCAACACCAATTCGTCGGGTTTCCCCAAAAATAATTCTCCAATGTCCTTGGTAGTGCAGTAATGCGACTGGTTGGTCGTTTTGAAGTTTCGATTACATTTTGGGCAGGTCCACATGGTGATTATATGTTCGTTTTAGGATTTGTTTTTATGTTCTTTTGGCTTGAACCAAAATGAACCAAAAGTTCAAGTCTTTGAGCATTCTTCTGCGAATTTCTTCTCAAAGCCTAAGACGTTCATCGGATCTCCTCAATTCTTCGGAGCTAGATGAACTTTCTAAGACTTCGTTTCGAATTTCTTGAAGAATTCTCAAGGACAATTTAAATGAATTAAGGGTAACTACTCTTCAAAAAACTCTTTCAAATTTCCAACATACTCCACATTCCAACCTTCAACAATGTCTTCATAATCAGTATCTGGAATGTTGCTATGCCTCAATTCTAGAGAAGTTCGTTGTTTGTCTTCGTGCAATTTAATGGTGACAATCGAAGGTTCTTCCTCTCCAAAATACCATTGCTGCACAATTTTCTTATTCGGTTCGAATTCTAGGTTTTTCCCTGTAATGGCGCCTTCCCATAAGGAGAATTCGCTGCCTGGTTCGGTGCTCATTTCCGCCTCTTCGCCGCTCCACAAAAAGATGGTGGTGGAAGTGGTCAATGCCAAATACACTTCTTCAGGAGTGGCGTTGATGCTATAATAGGCTTTAAAATCTTTCATTTATCTCCATTCTATTTTGTGAGAAATGTCTGTCAAGGGGTTTTTGTCCAATAATTTTAAGTCTTCCAACGGAATTCCTAGTTGGAATAACCCCATGCAGCGCTCGTTTTCTTTTAGTTTCAAATAGTGCTTAAAATCTTCTCCCAATACTAGCGCTCCAGTTCCCCAGTAGCCCCCAACTCCATGCGATTCGCAACTCAAATAGATGTTCTGAACGGCACAAGCTACGGCCCAATCTTCCTCGAATTTGGGTAACCGCTGTTGTTCGTCATAACAGACAACAATCGCGATGGCATGAGAGACTTTGCGGGCCTTCATCTTCATTTTCTTCACCTTCACTTCTGAAAATTCCTCTGCAGGATTGGTTTGTCGATAGATTTGAATTTGCTCATCAAAAAGTTCCTCTAAAGATTGAGCGGTGAACACGATAAAGCGCCAAGGTTCAGTTCTTTTATGAGAAGGAGCGTGATTGGCATTTTCCAAGATGGAAAGGATCACATCTGGTTTGATTTTTTTCGTTTCGTCAAATTGCAATGGAAACAACGATCTTCTGTTTCTAATCCATTGATTGACTTCGATAGAATTGTTCATATTAGGCAAATAGATAAAAGTCTTTCACCAAAGTTAAATATTGTGTGGTGTATTCATGGCGTTTATCGGTCTCAATTATCAACGAATCGCTAATTAATTCGCTTTGATGCTTGGAAAACTGCAATAACTCCCGCTTATAAGGTTTGTTAGGATGACCTTTCACCCGAAGTTCTTTATTGAGGAAAAGTTCGGCTTGAGTCGCTGCAGAAATGTATTCTTCTTTGTGCTCGGTGGGAATGATGCAGCAGAAATTACCATCAGCGCTCAACAATTCCGCTACTTTCTGAAACAGCAGAGCGGGAGGTAGGCTGGCATTTTGTCGTGCGGTATCTCGTTGGGTGTTTCCACTGAAATAAGTGCCGTTAAAAAATGGAGGATTGCTCACAATTAGATCAAAAGAATCAGCTTGGAATTGACCTAAATCTATTTGCTGAGCGGTTAATCGATCCGCCCAATTAGAATTTTTGAAATTCTCGTTGGCTTGCTCAATGGCCGTTTCTTCAATGTCAATGGCTGTGATTTTAGCTACTTTGTATCGTTGAGCCAACATTAAAGCAATCAGTCCGCTACCTGTACCTATGTCAAGTATTGTTTGAGGTGAAATGTGATTGGCCCAAGCGCCCAGTAAAACACCATCAGTGCCTATTTTCATGGCACATTTATCGTGAGCTACTTCAAATTGTTTGAAACGAAAGGCGTTCATTAGCCTTCTAAATAGAGTTCAATTAACCCCTCAGTGGTTTGCACATGAATGGCTTTATTTTCTCTATCTACTTTGAGAATGGTGTTGTCTAAAATGGGAATCAATACTTCTTTATCTCCAGCCGTAATTTGAAAAATGTCTTGCGATGGATAATCAAGCACCGACTCTAAGGTGCCCACTTTCCCGAAACGCTCGTCGTGCACTTCCCATCCTTTTACTTCGTGGTAGTAAAATTGATCGCCCTTTAATTTAGGCAATGCAGCAGCAGGTAAGTACAATTCTTTCCCCACAAGGTCTTTTGCTTCGTCCTGAGAACCGATGCCTTCAACGGTCACACGCAAGATTCCTTTCTGTTGCAATTTAGCTTGCGTCAAAAAGAAAGGGACTAACGTATCATCGTTTTTGTTGATCCGAATGAATACAGCATCCAATCCTTCATAAGAAGAAGGGGAATCAACATCCAATTTGAATGCTAATTCCCCTCTGTTTCCGATTACTTTGGAAGTGTACCCTAAATAAAAGCAATTTGCTATTTTCAAGGTCTTCGTATTTTTATTCTGCTTTTGGCTCTTCTTCTGAAGATGCTTCAGTTGCAGGAGCTTCTTCAGTCGCTTCAGCAGCTGGTGCCTCTTCTTCTGGAGTTTCTTCTACTACTGGTGCATTTTTAGCAGCTACTTCTTGAGCTTTCTTCTCATTAGCAGCAGCTTCAGCCTCAGCTCTTTTCTTCTTGTCAGCAACCTCAGCAGCAGATAAACCGTCTACTTTAGATTGAACTTTGTTTGCTTTTTCGTCTAACCAAGCGTTGAATTTCTCATCAGCTTGCTCTTGCGTTAAAGCTCCCTTAGCAACACCTTTTGCTAAGTGATTTTTGTAAAGGATTCCTTTGTAAGAAAGAATAGCTCTAACTGTATCAGTTGGTTGAGCTCCTTTAGTTAACCAATCAAAAGCTTTATCGAAATCCAATTCGATTGTTGCAGGATTGGTGTTTGGGTTATACGTGCCTAATTTTTCAATAAACCTCCCATCACGTGGGGCACGACTGTCAGCAATAACAAGGTGAAAAAAAGCATTTTGCTTTCTACCGTGTCTTTGCAATCTCATCTTTACAGGCATAAGTCTTGTTTAATAATGATTAATAAATAAATTTTTCGAGTGGCAAATGTCCGCTTTATATTCCAATAATAAAACAACGTTTTGAAATATTTTATTTGTTCTGAAAGTGAGTGATATCAATGGATTTACAGATTAATCTTCCACCAACTCGCTAATCTCATCCATTTTTTTACGCGTATATCTGCCAGAAGTGGTGTAAATAATGGTTCCTTCTTTGTCTAAAACGTATAGGTAGGGCACCTTTCGGTCTTCCATGGCCAAGTCATCTCTCAGATTTCCCATTTCTCCTTTGTACAACAAAATGTTGTCTCTGTAGGTATCTGTTGTTCCTTCTTTGATCATCTTCTCGGCTTTGTTATAGGCCGCTTTGTTCACTCCGGTAAATAAGAGTACCAACTGTACATTGACATCATACACCATGGCATTCAAGCCATCTTCATCCAAAAATAGATCGTAAACAGGACCTCCCCAAGTGTACAAATCGTTTTGAGCATCTTCTGAAAAGGCGACACCTATTAATGTGAATTTACCTTTCGTATCGGTTGGCAGAGAAACACTTTCATCGTCAAGATTGGCTGCATCGATTGCAGGAAATGGATTGCCCTCTTGTGCTGTAGCAAATATGGAAGCAATTAGAAGGATTGGGAATAAGATCTTTTTCATCGGTTTGTTTTTAAATAATACGCTAAAATTCGGATTATATTTTGATAGATTCAAAATATTGAATCGCCAATTGATAGGATAAAAATCCAAACCCACTGATGGATCCAACGCAGTTTTTTGCAATCAAACTAGTCTGTCGTTCTACTTCTCTGGCCATAATATTGGATAAGTGAACTTCAACTACAGGTACTGAAATAGCTGCAATGGCATCGGCAATGGCAATGCTCGTATGTGTATAAGCTGCTGCATTTAAAATGATTCCATCAAAGTTACCGTCTGCTTCTTGGAGGTAATTCACCAATTCGCCTTCTATGTTGGATTGTTGAAAAGACATTTCGACGTCCGAAAACTGTTTTTTCAATCCTTCCAGAATCTCTTCAAAGGTTTGTTTGCCGTAAATGTTGATTTCACGTTTTCCCAACAAATTCAAATTTGGGCCGTTGATAAGTAGAATTTTCATACACCAAAGATAAGGTACAAAATTATAATTTTGATTCATGAACTGGACACCAGACCTAAATGGTTTTAAAGCTTATTTACAATTGGAGAGATCGCTTTCGGAGAATTCGATTGAGGCTTACCTGAGAGATGTCGATAAGTTGGTGCAATTTTTTGAAGCCATCTCTTTGGATATTTCTCCCACTAAAGTAACAGATCAGCACCTTTCTGATTTTATCAATTGGATAGGTGAGATTGGCCTAGGCGCTCGTTCTCAAGCACGAATCATCTCTGGATTGAAAGCCTTTTACAATTACTTAATCATGGAGGATCGGATAACTGTTGATCCAACGGAATTGATTTCTATGCCACAGTTGGGACGCAAGTTGCCCGAAGTGCTGAGCATTGAAGAAATCAATGCCATGATTGCGGCGATTGATTTAAGCAAAGCAGAAGGGGAGCGGAATCGTGCAATTATTGAAACCTTGTACAGTTGTGGCTTGCGCGTGAGCGAGTTGGTGAATTTGCAATTATCTCATGTGTTGTTTGAAGAAGGATTTTTGAGAGTAACTGGGAAAGGAAACAAGGAGCGGTTGGTGCCCATGGGGAAAGTGGCGATAAAGTACATCCTCTATTATATGGAAGCCACTCGGAATCATACAAAGATTAAAAAAGGCGATCACGATATTTTGTTTTTGAATAGGCGAGGAGGCCGATTAACACGAGTGATGATTTTTACCATTGTGAAGAACTTGGCGCTTCTAGCAGACATTGACAAAACAGTGAGTCCGCATACGTTTCGGCATTCTTTTGCCACTCATTTAATAGACGGTGGAGCTGATTTGCGTGCCGTACAAGAAATGTTGGGACACGAAAGCATCACCACTACGGAGATTTATACGCATCTAGATGTGGGGTATTTGAAAGATACGATTACGCAGTTTCATCCGAGAGCGTAATTTCAATGTATCAATATAACAATGTAACAATAAATCAATGTATCAATTTAACATTGTATCAATAAGTCAATGTAACAATGAACCATTATATCAAAATATCAATGGGACATTGCTTCGCAATATTTGGATTTTAACATTGTCTTGGGAAATAAGTTAAAAGGACATCGAGTGAATACTTCAATCTTAAACTAATCTTAAAAAAAGTCCTGAAGGGACGACATTATTATAGGAAAGGGTGCAACCCATTTGATAAACAAGAAAGAGTAAGAAAACCCTGAAAGGGTGAAATAATCAATTTAGCAATATATCAATGGAATGATGTAATAATGAATAGACCTTAAAAGGACATCGAGTGATTGCGTTTTTCACGCGATTGTTTCGAGATGCGCTTTTAAGCTACCATTTCTTCAACGCATCATACAGCAAATGCATCGGCATTCCCATCACGGTGTAATAAGATCCTGTCATTTTTTGAATGGCGATGTATCCAATCCATTCCTGAACGCCATAAGCACCAGCTTTGTCTAGCGGTTGAAATCGATTGATGTAAAACTCAATTTCTTCTTCGTCCAATGGTTTGAAGGAAACTTGAGTTTGATCACAGAAAACTATTTTCTTTTCTGTATCCATTAAGCAAACTGCAGAATAAACGGTATGTGTATGTCCGGATAATTCCCGCAACATCTGCTTGCCTTCTTCCAATGATTTTGGTTTCTCCAATACTTTCCCGTTTAGGCAAACCACGGTGTCAGAGGTGATCAATAATTCATCATCCTTTAAGTCATCAGCAAAGGCAGCTGCTTTTTGCTCGCTGATATACGATGGAATCTCGGCTTCCTTTAAATGCGCCGGATAACTTTCGTCGATGTCTTTGGTTCTGATTTCAAAATCAATACATAAGCCCTTCAGCAGTTCTTGACGACGTGGAGACTTGGAAGCTAATATTATCTTTTTGTTGAGCTTATTGAGCATTCATGAAAAATTCTTGGAAGTAAATCACAGAGGTGAATAAAATACCAAAAAGCATAATCAACTTAGTCAATCGACTCGCCCAGGCGTATTCGTTTTTCTTTTTTGCACTGAAGAGTTTCACCATCAATAAAATCAATGGCAATTGGATAAACAAGGAGAAGTAAGCGAAAGAGATAAATTCTGAGCTGACCAATTGCATGTATTGCACCAATGCTAAAAAGACAAAAGTAATACTACTTATTATGATGGCAGTATTGTTTGCAATGTTAATCCCTGCCACGATTGGCAAGGTTTTACAACCTTGTTCCAAATCACCTTCGTAGTCTTCTATGTCTTTGATGATTTCGCGAATGAAGGTCAACAAGAACGCAAATAGGGCATAACCTGCGATCCAAAGTCCAATATTTTTCAATACATCTTTAAAGAATACTGCTGCATAGATTGGGTTTTCATTCGGAAACAATAACATGTAATGCTGCAATTGATCCAATAAATGATTTTTTAACTCGACAAATTCATACAATCCTGCTGAAATCGGCACCAATGCTGTTAGACTCGCAATGATGAAATTACCGACCAACATTCTGCGTTTGAAATTAACCGAGTAGTACCAAAGCACCAAAACACTAGCGATTTGAATCAGTGCCAACCAAGGAGATTTTAAATAAAGTGCGATGTAAATCGAAATGATGATGGCGATTAAGCTGATTACGATGTGAGCGCCCATCGCCACTCTGCGTTTAATTAAGCTACCAACAATGACCTTTTTTGGCTTGTTGATTAAATCAATCTTGGTATCAAAGTAATCATTGATGATGTATCCAGCGGCCGCAATCATCACAGTGGCGAGCACCAATAAAAAGAACAATGATTCACTGAGTGCCAATGTAAATCCTGAACCATTCAGCATTGGGAACATTAATCCAAAACGAATGGCGTATTGCGTCAATGCAATGATGATTAAGTTCGGTGAACGAATGAGGCGAAAAAAGGCAAAAAAGCTTTTCATATTCGATTGGATATTTTTCCAAAATTACCTAATCGGGTGTAAAGTTGAACTATGGTTGAATACTATTTTTTTGTTAAGAAAGAATAAATAAGTGGTTGTTATTTATTGGTTTAATAATTTGGAGGAAGATTAAACCGTGAAGGCGCAATAGTCTTTAAGACTAAGACTCATTATCGACTTGGATTTTTAAACCACAGAGGCACAAAGGGAATGTCACAAGGGTCGCAAAGAATAAAAGTTGTTTTATAACAAAACCTTGGAGGTTTAGTATTCAGCTCGAAAGTAAACCTCCAAGGTTTGGAGTGTTGATTGATATTCGGTTTCATTGAGTGTAAGTTCGCACGAACGTGTATGAATGTGACATTTTCTTGTCCATTCAATTCATTTTTAAAAAGTACCCACGAAATGAATTATCAGGGTCTTTCAACTTTCATTTTTGTTCACAAGTAAGACACAGATAAATGTATTCTCCGTCATCTTTGTTTCGAATACAATCTCTTATGAAATCAATATTTTTCATTTTTCGATTTCCAAGTTTCTTTGTCAATACTAAGTCGAATTCAAGCCAATCATTTTCTGAAGGGAAAGAAGAAAAGTCAGTGTTAAAGCAATCGATGCACATAAATATTATTTTTTTTCTGCTGATAGTCTATGACAAGCACACTTCATAAAACTTGTTGCCATTTATTAGATTCCGCAAAATCTTTTATAATCTCATTTCTATGAGTTAAAAACTTTGACATGTAGTTTTTTAGAAAAACAAAGTCAGCAACCTTACCGATAATCCCAAATGGAGAAGTGTAATCGAAGATATCTGTCATTTGTGTCACCCCATCTCTGAATTCAAATAAATGCTCATGTTTGAACTTTTTGAATACTCCTTTTTTCATTTCGTCAACGAAATATGTCGGAGATTTCATTTCAGTTATTACAGTCGTCAGTTGTTGAGTGATTCCGAAATGTCGAGCCTGCCAAGTAACAAATTCATCTTTATTGATAAGTCCTGAAGTGGTTCCTGCAATTGCAATTTCATTAGTTTTCGCAGTAGACATTTTATGAAGATCAATGCTGCGAGATAAATCAAAACATCTTTCGATTGGGGCTGAAATAATTGTAATTAATTTGATGACAGGCATAATTAAAATAGATCAGTTTTTATTATCGCTTGCGCAAACTCACAGTCCGTGCAAACTGAATCTTCAAATCTAAAAACCTACACCCTCGGCACTCGAATCTCACTCGTCTCAATACTGTACGCACAATCAAAATGACCCAACGGGCATTTCTTTCTACCGTGCAATCCACAAGGGCGGCATTCTAATTCTTTTTTAGTTTCCACAATAACCGAGTCTGTAGAAACTGGACCAAAACCAAAAGAAGGAATCGTGGAGCAATAAATGGCCGTAGTTGGTGCATTTACAGCGGAAGCCATGTGCATAGGAGCAGAGTCGTTGACATAATTCATGGCTGCTCCTTTCATCAATGCGGCTGAATCCAAGAAGTTTAAATCGCCACACAAAACTGTAATATTGCCCCGTTTCGCAGCAGATTGTATCGCTTCTGCAGCTGTTTTATCTGATGGAGCACCCAATAAATAGATGGTAATCGACTCATCAATTTGCTCAATCAATTCCAACCACTTTTCGGCAGGATATTGTTTAGTGAACCACACCGAAGTTGGGGCAATACAAACATATTTCCCTTTTTGAAAAGGTTTTACTTTCTCAAAGTTGGCTTTAGTCGGGTAGAGCTGTGGTCGATAATAGCGCTGACCGGTAATGTTGCGGATCAATCGCAAATTCCGAACAGTTTCGTGCAAGCCAGTTCCAATTTGGTGCTTTATTTTTTCGGTATAACTGAAAGAAAATGGGTTCTTATCGAAACCCACTTTCTCTGTTCCTTTAGATAAAGCCGTCATTAACCCACTCGCTGCAAAGCGCTGTAGATTAACCACCAAATCGTATTCTTTCTTTCTGATTTTTCCAATGGTTTGGAAAAGTCCTAAATATTTGTTTCTCTTTTTGTTCCATATAATCACCTCGTTTAATTTCGGATGATCCGTGAACAAACTTTCATTGCCTTTACGCAACAAAAAGTCGATTTTCGCCTCTGGGAAAAAGTCGTACAGCTTCTCGATCAGCGGAGTCGCTAAAATTACATCGCCAATAAAGGCGGTTTGTATGATGAGTATTTTTTTCAATTATACAGCCACGTTAAAATCCCTCAATGCATCGTTCAACGATGTTTTTAAATCGGTACTTGGTTTTCTTTTTCCAATGATTAATGCACAAGGTACTTGAAATTCTCCTGCAGGAAATTTCTTAGTATAAGTCCCTGGAATCACAACAGAGCGTTCCGGAACTTCGCCTTTCATTTCGATTGGAGTATCTCCACTGACATCGATAATTTTAGTCGACATGGTGAGCACTACGTTGGCCCCCAATACCGCTTCTTTTCTTACTCTAACGCCTTCTACAACAATGCATCTTGAACCGATGAAGCAATTGTCTTCTATGATTACAGGAGCTGCTTGCAATGGTTCCAACACACCACCAATTCCTACGCCACCGCTTAAATGTACATTCTTTCCAATCTGCGCACATGATCCAACAGTTGCCCAAGTGTCTACCATGGTTCCTTCGTCTACATAAGCACCAATATTGACATATGAAGGCATCAAAATAACACCTTTGCTAATGTATGCGCCATATCTGGCTACTGCATGAGGAACTACTCGAACGCCTAGTTCTTTGTAGTTGGTTTTCAATTTCATTTTGTCGTGAAACTCAAAGGGACCTACTTCGATGGTTTCCATCTCTTGAATCGGGAAATACAACACCACTGCTTTCTTTACCCATTCATTCACTTCCCAGCCTTCTGAAGTAGGTGTTGCAGTTCGCAATCTACCTTTATCAATGTGTTCGATGACTTCTCTTATAGCGATCTTGCTTTCTTCTTTTTGAAGTAGGGTTCTATCGTCCCAAATTGCTTCTATTTTCGACTTCAATTCTTTCATTCTTGCTATTTTTTAAAAAGTTGTGCTAGTTTTTCTGTGCTGTTTTTCCAGCTAAAGGTTTGATTCACATAATTGAATCCATTATTGGCCAATTCTTTAGCTTGATCAGAATTTTGCATTAAAGATACAATGTGTCTTGCATATTCTTCGGTGTTTTCGCCAATCAAAATATCTTTTCCGTTGGTCGCTCCTAATGCATTGTTTGCCAATTGAGAAGTGACGCATGGCAATTTCATCGCCATCGCTTCCAATAGTTTGTTTTGTAATCCAGTTCCGATTAACATCGGTGCAACAAATATTTTGGCTGCATTGTAATAATCCCGTATGTCTTCCACCCATCCGGTAACGGTTACATTGTTATTCACCAACGCTTTCACTCGTCCAGATGGAGAAGCTCCTGCAATCACCAATTGTATGTTAGGAATGGTTTGTTTCACCAAAGGTAAAATCTCATTGGCTAAATATTCCACGCTGATTACGTTAGGTTCGTAACTCATGTTTCCTGTAAATATCAAATCATATTTCTTCTCGGTCGGTTTTGCTTTGAAAAAATCGTGTTCTACACCGTTGGGGATAATTTCAATGGTATCGTTGTTTACATTCACGATCAAGTCGCGATCTTGCTCCGAAATAATGACTTTATGCTCAAAATAAGAGAAGATAAAATGCTCGTATTTCTTCAATCGCAGCGCTTCTCGTTTTACGAATGGTTTTAGATAAAACGGACTGTTTTCTACCCGTCGTTCCATCCCACGAGAGAGTGCATCCATATAATCCAACGTTTTTGGAATGTGCTGAATATTTTTGACATACTCTGAAGTTCGAATCAATTGACAATAGATGTGATCCACTTTGTTGGACCGAATGGCAGCCTCAATTTCCCTCTTGGCTCGGTTAGAGTAGAAATAGAGCACTTGAAATGGCAATTTAGAAAAGAAAATCCCTAGAATAGTATTCCAATACATCACCAATTTAGAAAGGTGAATGACTTTTATGGACTTGCAATAAGGTGCCAACTCATTTTTTTGTTCTTCTGAAATAGCTACATCACTCAATGCACACAAATGAATTTCATTGTTTTTGGACAATTCTCTAATTTGATGATACGCGCGCAGCTTGTCACCTTTTTCAAGGGGATAAGGAAAACGAGAAAGTAACATAAACAATTTCATCATCTAGATTGCCGAATAAAACTCCATTAATTGATTAATAATTTCATCGTTATTGAAGTTTTTTTTGACAAAATTACGGGCATTCTTACCCATTTCTTGTTGTAATCCGCTATTTAAATGTAGCTTTTCGATAGCTGTACAAAAATCATCAGCAGTATCCGCAATACATCCTTCTTTTTCAGTTAAATGAATTCCTTCCATTGCTTTAGAAGTTCCAACGATTGCTTTCTCCAGTGCCATGCCTTCCAATATTTTGATTCGAATACCGCTCCCTGAAAATAAAGGGACAATCATAATGCCTTGCGCTCTAATAAAATCCATTGCATCTGGCACTTCTCCATGAATTACAACGCCTTTCGTTTTGATTTTCGCAATGGATTCAGGCATCGATTTTCCTGCAATGTGTAATTTTAAATTAGGGTGTTTGTTGACCAACCTTTCCCAACAATTTTTTAAGAACCAATTTAATCCTTCAATATTAGGCATCCAATCTAATGAACCTAGATAAAATAGATCATTAGAAGCATTGGCGGATGTTGGGTAATAAATAGTTGGATTGATTGAAAATGGGATTTCCACACAAGGTTTCGTGCAGCCCAATTCCTTCAATTTTTGAATGTCCATTTTACTGATGGAAGCTATACCGTCAAACGAATTGAGGTGTTGATCTTCAAAACGTTTTAGACGCTGATGAAGAATTTTCAAATACGATTTTTTCAATGGCGTATTGCATTGGTTGTACTTTTCCCACCAAATCTGTTGCTCAATATTGTGTGCCCTGTATACCACTTTAGCAGTTGAATTTTTTCGTATTACCGACAAATAGGGCACTACAAATAAACTCTCTAAGTGAATGACATCAAAACGATTGCTTTTTAATTGGCTAACAATTTTTTCCTCAAATTCTTTGGAATAAAATCGATTAATGTTGTAAGATTCAGTAGAAAATAAGTTCATAAAAGCCACCGATGGTTTTAAGTCGGTGTCGATTTGAACGTGTTCAATTTTTGTCGTTCTTAGGTAATTGTCTGATAATTTATCTTTTCTGAATGGATGTTTTGTTGTTGAAAGTGTCAGAATTTTTAGGTCGCATCCTTTTTTAATCAAACCATTACTAATGTCATTCATGGCAAGGCAACCACCATCTATCGCAGGAAGTGGTGGTTTATGACAAATTTGTAGTACCTTCATTAATTAACAGTTTTCTTTTTCTTCCGAAAAACCTTGGTAAAGAAGTTGGTGTAGGCTTCCGTTTTAAATAGTTCTGAGTCTGTAGTAGCTTTGTAGGCTAATAATATTCCTATTGGGAGTAAAATAAATGAGGAAAGCCACATTCCTTCTAAAGAAGTCATGGCACTTTCTTTTGCCATTTTTTCGCCAGTAATACTAACCATGTGATATATTAAGAAGAATACCACAGAGATAACCATAGGCATGCCCAATCCGCCTTTTCGTATAATAGCTCCCAATGGTGCTCCAATGGAGAATAAAATGACACAGGCAAATGATAATGTGTATTTACGATGCCACTCGATTTCATGTCTTCGAATGGATTCTTCTCTAATTTCCCTTTCTCTTACAATCGCATCTGATTTTGATTTGGCGCTACGTGCTAGATTAGAAGCCGTTTTATATACCCGCTCTTTCTCAAATTCGTTCAACGGATTTAACAAAGAATCAAAAGTGATGGCCTCTCTTCTTGGGATATTGGCTTTTTCTTCTTTTGGTCGGTTATAATTGGAGTAGGAGAGTGCTATATTGTCTTCATAAGCCAATTCTGATCGATCTTTTTTATTTCTCAATGAGTCTATCGCTACATTCAATTGATCGATATTTAGCATTTTATAGTTGGTCTTAAAAAGATCTTCATCGGTTCTATTCAATGTGAATTCCGACAAATCGGTACGGATTAAATTCTCTTTAAATTCAACCCTAGCTAGGGCATATTTTTTTTCATTGTTTTCATTGGGTTGCTCATCATAGCTTCGTCCATTGTAGAGCGTCATTTCAAGAAAACGCTTATTGGGCGACAGCACCATCAAGCCTTCTTCGGCTATAGTTACTGTTCTGTTTCCCCTATCGTTGGAGTGATCGTAAATCAAAATATCATACAATCGCTCGCCTTCTTCCGTTGATTTTTTATCGCCTACACGAATAGTAAGGTCGTTGAGTTCACTTGAAAAGATCCCAGGTTTGATATCCATTGCAGGCTTTTGTTCACGAACATCGTAGAGTAAAGACCGACTCTTAAGGTTTGCAATTGGCAATAGGTAGTTGGCAAATAAGAATGCTCCTACTGAAAGAAACAATATAAAGATCGTGAGTGGTCGCAGGATTCGTTTTAATGAAATACCGGCCGACTTGAAGGCGATGAGTTCATAATGCTCCCCTAAATTTCCAAAAGTCATTAAAGAAGAAAGCAAAATAGCCAATGGCAAGGCAAGGGGAACTAGGCTTGCAGAAATGTAGGCCATTAGTTCTAGAATAACGTACCATTCTAAACCTTTACCAACCATGTCATCGATGTGCTTCCAAATAAATTGCATGAGCAAAATAAAAAGCGCAATGAAAAAGGTCGCTACAAAAGGTGCAGCAAAAGATTTAAGAATAAACTTTGTAAGTGTCTTCAATGGTTGATGCAGTAGAAAATTGAAGTGCAAATATAATTAATGCAAAAGGAAAAATGATGGAGTTGTAAAAAGGGTTTATCCACCAATAACGCTTAGTAATTCACTTACTTGTGATTCCCAAAGCATTCTAGATTCTTCCATTTCGTCTTCATCCGCAAAATCGGTGATGATAAGAGCAGCATCTTTTGTTAATTCGTCAATCCGAATTCTAAATTCAAAAAACGTTCCTTCATCCTCTTCTTCCCACTTAAACTTAATATGTGATCCGGCCTTTTTAGAGATCAATTCTGCAACTTCTTGGCTGCCATCCCAGATAAAAGTGAACTTGGAACCACGAGAATTTACATTATCGGCAAACCATTCAGAAAGTCCGCTTGGTGTTGCTAAAAAGTTATATAGTATTTTAGGTGAGGATTTTACAGGAAACTCTAATTGATATTCTATTTTTTCTGACATATTGTAATGTACTTAATTCCAAAAAACATTAATAGTGCAATATAGATAAAAATCTGGCATGTCGGATAAAGAAATAATTAAAAAAATGTGAAAATAAATGCGCCTAGAAATTTCAATTTATTATATTTGCAGCCCGAAAAAAAACGGCGTGGTAGCTCAGGTGGTTAGAGCGCAGGATTCATAACCTTCAGCACAAAGGAAGGAGGGTAAAAAATAAAATTGTACTTTTGAAATAGTATTTAAAACCAATTATTAAACACAAGGCGAGGTAGCTCAGTTGGTTAGAGCGTCGGATTCATAACCCGGAGGTCACGGGTTCAAATCCCGTTCTCGCTACAAGTCAAACAAAACCCCTTGAAATTAGACGATTTCAAGGGGTGGTTTGGAAACTTGGTTTGGAAACCTGGTTTGGAATACTTTCTTTTTTATCTTTTTCTAAAGCAATTTTCTTCTTTCTTCTAAATCATACAAGGATAAATTTTTCGCTTGAGATACAATAGTTTTTTTATTTAAATAGTATTCTAAAATTGTATCAACATTTTGATCTGTTACTGCTTTAGTTTTATCTCCAAATTGAGAATATATTAAGGTAACGTATGTTTTTCTTAAATGTCTAAATGAAATTTCAGGATTAAAATTATTCATTAACCAATAATGAGTAAATGATTTGCTTATCCACTCTCTCACTGTAGTTCTATTTTTATGTTCAGGACTAATTACAAATTCTTCTGACCCTTCATATTTACTTGCGCCCATTTTAGTTAAAAGATTAAAAAGGTCAATTGTTATTGGAATCAATCGATCTTTATTTATATCTTTTATTCTGTTCACCTTATAATTTGGTAAGGTGATAATTCTTTCACTCATATTGACGAAACTCCATTTCATAAGTACAATTCCATCCCGTCTTTCTCCTGTAAATAATGCAAGTTTATAAGCATCTTTTAACCATGATCTATAATGATTTCGGGTATATACTTTATTTCTGTCATTTTGTTCATAAACCCCATTTTTCTTAGAAATTGAGTTTATCAATTGTTCAAAATCAATTAAGTCAATGGTATAGTTTTTTCTTTTAACATATTTTTTCCTTACGTCCTCAAATGGGTTGGTGATATTTATTCCCAAATTATCTTTTATATAATTAAAGAATGCTCGGTTATCAGCCATTTTATTGTTGTAAGTTCTAGGTGAAAACTTTGAGTCACCATTTTCATTTATTGAGTCTGTTAAAAAGTTGTGAAAATAACCTACTTCCTTATCTCCTATATCTGTAATAAGCATATCTGAAATGTCTATATTTTCACTTTTTAAAGCAGTTTTAAATAATTTGATACTCATTATATAGCCTTTTATAGTTTTTTGCTCCTTTGGTTTATACTTATGAGAAGGAATATTAATTCCGTTAAGGAAATCGACATATCTTAAAAGAAGTGATTTAAATGATAAGTTGATAATCGGCTCTACATTTTTCGCAATTCTAATTTTATTATTTGAGGGTGTATTAGCTATAGCTTTGACGATATCGTTTGGATTTTGGATACCATTAGTTTGATAGAATTTAGATCCTTCAAAAGAGTCCAGAAACTCTTTAGCTAATTGTTTAAATTTGTTATAATCTCTTGTATCAAAGGTTTTAACAATATATTTATTGCTTGAATTTGGAACATAGTATCTAAGCATGAATCTATGCCGGTGAAGAAACTTACAAGTAGAAACTTTTTTATCAGTCAGATTACAATTATCATAAACAAATCGATCACACTTACTACAACGAATATATTCATACTTTCCTTTATCTCTTTTTGGTATTTTTAGCCTATCATTCATTATCCCAATTGTTTAAAAGGTTAATAGCTGCTGAACTTTGTGCCTTATAGTCAGTTGAGTCATCAATATTTTGAATTAGTTGAATACCTCTTTTTTTTAACTCTTTCGTCCAAGTTCTTGGAAACGAAAGCTTAATTGATCTAATCAAATCTTTTTGCTGAGTCGTCTCCCAATCACTTTCTAATATTCGTTTTCTTCTACCATCACCAAAAACAGTAATATTTTTATTAAAACACCACCTTAAGACAGATCTAAATCCTTTACCGGAATATCCAAGCATTATCTTCACTGCTTGCAGTGATATAGTTGTGAACTTTTCTTTCTCTCTATTCTCCATAATTTCTCTCCTTCATTCTTATCTATCTGTATTTCAGAAATTAGTAATTGTTTGTTATTATACTTTTATAATTCAGTTTTATTTTTTTCAACATTAAATACACTATTTCACTGTTTTACTAGTTTATAATGAAGAAATATTGCCATAGTGATGTCGAACCCGAAAATGATTTTATGTACTTAGAATAACTTATCTCTGAATTAATTAAGAATTTATACAGTTACATTTCTTTTTTATTCAGATAAAATCAAATTTTGCTTTCACCATTTAACTATTAGTTTTTAGGTTTTTCTTTTTCGCTTTAACCGTCGTAATCTCATAGCAATTTTTTCCTCTAATTAAAAATTGACTCTATGAGAGAAAATGAATACGAGACTATTTATCTAACTTTTTCAGAAATTCAAGAAGAGTTTCCAAAAGCAGCAGCGGACTGGAATTGGACTGCCAAGATGTTTTATTACTTCTCTGTTGCAGGTCTTATTCAACGGAGGTATAACCATTCAATTAAGTCATATGAATATGAAAAAAAAGCGCTTATTAAGGTTCTGAATATGGTTAATAGTCGACTCGACGAAAGAAGAATAATTATTGACTAACCAATTTAATTTTCCAACTCATTTACATGAGTTATTTCCATAGCCTTTATTCTTTTATACTTGTATTTATGTCCATTTCGGTTGATTAATATTTTTATCAGAAGCCACGTCCAAATGGCATTTGATTGATAACCGTTTTTCAATAACTTGGAGAATATTAATCTATCAAAAAGTTTAACATTTGTAAGCAATTCACTTGAAGCTAATATAAATCTTGTTTCAGTTCGGTTAACATAAAACAATTGCCACAAAACTATTTCATTTCTTACGATTAGATACTTTGTAACAAAAAGCTTAATACCCCATTTTTTAAATCTCTCCCTCATCTATGATCCTCCTCTTTAATTAACTTTAATCTGTTTGATGAAATCTCATCTTCTGTGCAATCAAGTGAAATACTGCTGCCTTTCTGTCATTGAATTTTGGACGATCATCCATACTTGTCTCTTGCAGTAATAATTTTACTTTTTTAGTCTCTTCTTGATCAATGAATCTCTTAGTAGCTCTTATAAATGCTGCCTTACTGCATCCTTTAATTTTTAATCTTCTCATGTCTAAATAAACAAAAAAGCTCTTCCTGATTTGAAACTGTTTTTCATCAATTAGCTGTTTTTCGAAAGCATCGTTAGCTAAGTTGTATTGCTCTTCTACAATAAATGTTGCTATTCGAACCAATGAATAATTTGGTATTCTATTTCTGTATCTAGAAATATCATCGACTTGTTTATGAAGTCTTAACCAAGTCATGTTTTGCCACTCAGTAGTTGTAATTTTTGCAATTGATTGATGACTAATAAGTATATCAAGATCGGAGTGTCTATTAGCACAAAGGACTCCAACTACCTCTTGACCTTTTGCACCCACCATGAATTTATCAATATCTTCAAGGACGATTAACCCATTTGTGAATTCTGCCACAATTTTTTCAACGATTTCTCGCTTTTGCGTAAGTGTCATCATTCGACCTGTTCTAGTAATTGGTCGGATTCTTCTTATTCTGACCTCTTCAAATTCCTTTACATGATTTGGATCAATAGTGATATATCGAGTATAGTCATCATCATTAACATCGAAAATCAAAACCTTTCTGCCTTTTTTTTTAGTTGACAGATTATCTTTTATATACTTCTTGATTTCTTGAACAGTACGGTAGGTTTTTCCAACACCAGTTTCCCCACAAACTACCATTAACATTGGCTGTCTATCATTTATGGTTTTTACATTTGGTGTGTTAAGCGGCTTTTTTGTCTGCATCTTTAGTCTCCTTTTTTTCTCTTAGAATTTCTTCTTGCCGATCTAAATCATGTTCAAATTGCTTACAATACTTTTCCATTGTTTCCTCTAGTTGTCTGATAAATAATTTGTTCTCTGCTTTAATTTCCATTACAGATTGAGCTTTTTTAACTGCTATGGAAATTCCTACTGCAATTAACTGTTGCTCAGGTGTCATTTTTTTAGTCTGGCTTTTTAAAACTTCAACTAAAATGGGTCTCAATAGTGCTATATCGGCTGAATCTAACTTTATTCTATTGATGTTTTTTGAGTTTAAGGCATCTAGCTTATCCCCAATGGGCTTAAACTTTGTCGAGTTGTTTCGCTCTAATAGTTCATCGAAATAGATGTGTGATTTCGTCCTTTTTATTTTAATATAGAACCCACCACCGATTTCTAAGACTTGATTCGCGATACCGATGAAACTGTCGGCTGCAATTCCAGCATGATGATTGGCATTATCAAATGCTGAGGATGAAGCGCTTTTGTGATTATTCAACTCGTCTTCCTCTAATTCTTCATCGATTATTTGCTCTGGAGCATCTAATGGAGGTTCAGATTCATGCATGTAGTCTTCTAACATTCCTTCTGGTAAATCTTCTTCTGATGTTGATTCTTTTGTTTGAGTGCTGTTTTCTGAGCTAAGGAATTCTTCTTTCTGAATCCCTTCTGAAACTTCACCTACTTTTACCGGTTCATTCATTGGGCTAGTTTCAATCTCAGAGATTTCCTCGTATTCAATGTTCTCCCCAAATGCTTCTTCTATTTCTTGCTCATTGGCGTTAGCTGATTCTGGTAGATCATTTTTTGCTGTACCAATTAGTAGGATTCCTGCTTTTTTCTTTGGAGTTTCTTCCTCTTCCTTTATATCTTTTTCTTTCATCTCTCCAAGTTTTAAATTTTTGCTATAAATGCTACAATCTTCTCTTCTAGTTCAATGTGACGATCATTGAATGATTGTTCGAATTTTCCTACATCAATTAGTTCTTCGCACTTTTCATGTCCGTACCTAACAGCCCTTTGAGTAATACTCATTAAAGTGCCGATCTTTTTGAAGGATAATTGTGTAAAATTTCTGAATAAGTGAATAACAGCCCACCTCGCTTCCTTTGCCAATTTGGATTGATTTGATTTGTACTCCTCCATTGAAATATCAAAAGTTTGAAGGGCTTCAAGTTGCAGGAAATTACTCATCAATCGATGTTTTGTAAGAGTGTTGTTTTTCGATGGCTCAATTGTTAACTTCTTTAATAATTCAGAAGCATGGGATAAACCGTATTTCTCAACGAAGGCCTCTAAGCGTTCATTAAACTGTTCTGCAATTGAACTCATACTTCTTCCTCCTTATATTTTGGATTAGTTCCTATATACCACCTTGCAGTTGCTAATTCTCTTTCTAATCTCAATGCTTCAATCAAGATTTCTTTTTTTGAATAGTCAATTTCAACTCCTATTGATTTTAGTTCTGAAGAGAGTAAGTAGTTACGACCAAATTGTTGTGCTAAATCAATGATCTCATCAACTTTACTTTTTTTCTTGATTGGGACTTCTATAATTTTATCTTCTTCCTCTAACTCATTGTTTGACAGCTTTTCATCAAAATGATTAAGTAGGTAATCTTCAACAATGTCAGCAAAGCGCTTTAACCTCTTTTTAACGATCTTATAATGGGGTGGGGTGCAATTTATTTTTGCTTCTGCTCTTTGTTTTGAAATTGTTTGAATCATCGTTTGGATATAATCAGGCAGCTGAGTAATATCGACTTGATTTATTTCAATAAATTCTTCAAATTCAAATGAAAATTCTTTTTCTCTTTCGTTTCTTTCTCGCTTCATCTCTCTCACTTTAAGTCTATACTTATAACAATACAGACAGTTCCAACTAGGTTATTTTTATGCCGCTTTTGTGGCTTTTTCATCCACTTTAGGACTTTTTTTATCTCCAACAATTTCAAGCTCTTTGATAATTGTTTGAATCTTATTCATTCCATTAATCTTGAATAATTCGGTTGCACACTTTCGGAGTAGTTGCTCGGATTGATCAATTACTTTTTGATCTTCACTTGGCATTAACTTTAAGATTCTAATAAATGACTCTTTAACTTTTGTCACTCTACTTTTCTTAACAGGAGGTTTTAATTCACCGGATGCTACTTTTTGCTTTCGATCTTCTCTTAGCCTTATCCGGCATTGCTCCAGTTCACTAACGGCTTCTTCAGATTTTTTCAATTGTTTTAAACTGCCTTTTCTTTTTTCTGTAAAAGCTTGTGCTGCTTTTTTTCTCAATTCTTTGGAATTGACTTTATCACTTAATTCTAATTTGATTAATTCAATAACATCTTTGCCATTTTTCTCGGCATTCTGTTTAATGTTTTTATCATTGGGATTTCTTTCATAAATCTCTTTGATCTTTTTATAGATTGTAAATGCTCTAGTTGCAGCTTCGTTCAAATCCTCTCCTTTAATACCTTGCTTTTTTAGGTACTTTTCTACATCATTCTCTAACATATCACGATACAATTAAATATTAAGCTGCTTTCTTATTTTGAATGGAAGAGGCAGCTTTTAACTCCTCCATTTCTATCAATAGTTTTTCCATTTCCTCCATATCAGTTAATAATAGTTCCATATCAGCAAGCATCTCTTCTGAGCTTTTTTGAGAGGGAGAAATTTCATTGCCTTCATAAATCATTTTTTCACTTAAAATCGTCGAATTTATTGAGGCAAACTCAGTCACTCGTTGATCAATTGTTTTTGGTTTTATTCCTGTTCTTTTTCGCTCTTCAATGATTTCAGCGGTTAATAGTTGAACCGCTTCTTCATCTGTTTTGGCCTCAAGTATCTCTCGCTTTCCTTCAATTTCAAACTCTAGTTGAGAAACCACTTCCTCTTTGCTAAAATTGATGTCTAAGCCACGAGGCTCTAGTACTCTTTCGGTAGCCTGTTGAATAAGTCGATATGACTTTCGTACTGTTAGTAATTTATCTTTGCCATCGTATAAATAAGGAGTTGAGTCATCTTCTAGGTAGTCAGCATAGATTTTGAAAACCGTTTCTACTTTCCGTTCCTCTTGGTCTTTTTTTAATGGTTTATAGTCAGCAACCGCTTTTTCTATGGACTCAATATGCGTTCTATATTGGTTCCTGGCCTTTAATATTTCATCTAACTCATCTCGTTGGTTTTCTAGTCCCTTGATTTCGTCAAGTAATACCTCTCTTTGCTCCAACAAAGTCATCTCTGCAATCTTTCGTGGATCTGATATCAATCCTCGCTTTAATTCCGCAGGATTAAAATCTTCTAATTTTAGGGTGTTTTCTCTATCGCTACGATGCCAAATCTGATTAATTCGACTTGTTTTCTCTTCTAATTTTTGAAAGATTGCAGTATCTACTGAATCTTCCACTAATGGGATGACAATTCGAACGTTGGCGAACTTGTTTCCAAAACGCCAAATACGTCCTTCTAATTGGTGTAAGTCTGTAGGATTCCAATCTAGCCATAGATTATATAAGTCCGTTGCTCTATTTTGAAGATTTATACCTTCTCTAATGGTTTGACTTCCAATAAGCACTTTGACTCGGCCATCTAAGAATTTGTCTTTTACCAGTTCTTTTTTACGTGCAGACATTCCCCCTTTGATAAAGTCAACTTCTGAATCATCAAAACCGAGCTCAGCCGTTAAATATTCCTTGATCAATGGAAAGTATGCTATACCAGCATTGCTATAGATTACTTGTCCACTCATCGGTTCTCCTAACTTTTCAAAGTATGCTTTAACAGTAGCAATGCATCCCATGACATACATTAATTTAGGAGAGCTTTTTACAAAATCTTTATAGTGAATTGTTCCATTTCCGTTTCTATGACAAGAAAATAGATATGGACTAAATGCTATTTGTCGACCTAATGTAATTCCACGTAAAATTCTCGCTCCTTCTTCTTCATCAGCGGCAAGACTTCCTTCATCTAAAGCTGTGCTTTCTCCTTCTGCATTGTCATTTTCTTCTTCCAACCCTGTTGGATTGTTACAAAAATCTAGAAACTGAATTTCTCCTGTGATATACCTCTCCAATTCGCCCATTAACTGACTCTGCTCCATTGTTGGACTTAGATTGGTACTAATCTGCTCATCTAAAGAAAGTGGAATTACAGTATCATTTACTGTTTTGTGGGTGAGTGGAAGTACCCATTTATTGGGTCGTTGAATGTTTGCTTCTTCACCACTCTTATAATCAATAAATTGAAATATGAGTTGTTGTAAGGCAATCAAGTTATTAAACCCCATCACCACTTCTTTTCGCTCAGGCTTCAATTTTGCGTTGATAATCAGTTCAATTGAAGTTTGAATGAAATGATTAAAAAACTGCTGAAGATTACCAAGTGATGCTTCATTTAATCTGTGATATCCAATTAATGTTAACATCGAAAATATTTCTAATGGGCTATTAGTAAATGGGGTTGCTGTCAAGAGAACGATGTTATTAAACTTGTTAGCTCTTTGAATATAATTGGCTAACATAAAGCCCTTTAATGCAATTGCTGACGGAGAGCCGGAAGTTATTTTATATTCTGTTTTACTTCTTTTTCCATCTGAACTTATTTCACCTTTTACTTGTGTAAAAAGCTTCTTCATTATGTGAGCTTCATCCATGAGTAAATAATCAAAACCTAAGTCTTCAATATTTACGATACTTTCAGAAACACCACGACCCATTAGCTCTTCAATTTTTTCTTGCAAAACAGTTGCCTGCTTTTGAGATTCTAGCCCTTGATTTAAGATTTTATAAAAATCACCGCCAACTTCATCCCAAGTTTGCTCATTAAAAGAAAGTCGTTTTAACCCCTCATAAGTGACTACTGAAATACTATTTTCATTAACAGCGGTTGCATTACCATCATCATCTAAAAGTGGTTGAATAAATTTTTCGCCAAGATTGTAAAGGTCATTTACAGGATATTGGGGCAAAATTCCAGAAGCTGTAACTTCACCTTTTTCATTAATAACTCCTCTTAATTCATTCAACCAATTTTTATAGGTTTGGTTAGGAACAACAATAAGTGGTCTTCGACACATCCCACTTTCTAATGCATGTGCAATCGAAAGAATCCCTGTCATTGTTTTACCAACTCCTACATCGTATGCTATACATCCCCCACCATTTGCGGCAATAAAACCCAAACCTTCTCTTTGGGCAGGACGAATAAATAATGGTTTATTCTTGAAGGTAGAACTACAATTAAAACCTATAGGGATTTTAAAATAATTAATGGGTGCATATCCATTAAACTTGCTATTCCATAAATATTCTATTTTGGCTTGGTCTTCTTTTAATAAAGCTTCTGCCAAAAAGATTTGAAATAATCGGTCACCTTCCATTTTAGCATTTTGTTTGCTTCTTAATTTCTCAGCTGCATTTCTTCCTCTTGGAGATTTACCATTCAGGTAGCTGTGACTTATGGAATACTTATCAGACTTTTCAAATATTCCCGTTGTTTGTTGTCCCATCCAAGTTGCAAAAGCTGAAGTTAAACTTGCTGTATTATTACCATCTCTAGCAGAGTAATAATTGTTAAACTTTGTTCCGTCCGCTAATTCTAAAATCTTAAAATTTCTAGCAAAATCAGCAATTGGTTTTATTACCAGCCTGTTATCAAGGTTTGGATTAGTAAGGTTCAATGCTCTTGGCAGTGCCTCACTTAGCCCTTTTTCTTGAAGTTTATATTGATCAACTCC
The DNA here is from genome assembly GCF_055129545.1 of Acidiluteibacter sp. Taxonomy (NCBI): domain Bacteria; kingdom Pseudomonadati; phylum Bacteroidota; class Flavobacteriia; order Flavobacteriales; family Cryomorphaceae; genus Acidiluteibacter; species Acidiluteibacter sp. Next base: position 217,825 of record NZ_JBSRUB010000026.1, read on the forward strand.
AAACTTTTCAATGATTTCTGCTTTCTCCTTTAGTAATTCTGTCTTTCTAACGTATATGTTTTCTGCATAATACAATACGCTAGGCACATAATTCCCCTTATAGTAGCAGATGACTCCTGATTTTAACCAGAGCTTTAAATGCTTTTCTTCTTCAGATGCTTTTATTAGGTATTTGGACCATCCATTACTTGCTTTAAGTATCACACTTGCATCATTGAAGCCATCATTTTCTCTTTTATACCAAATCCAGGCTTTAATTTCTTCTACAGAAATTTCTGCATTGTATTCCTTCATGATATCCTCAAATGAAGTCAGCTCAAAGTCTAAATCTTGATCTTTATGGCTTTTTTGTTTTCTATCCTTGCTTTCTTTTAATGATTTTCTAATGTTAGATTCAGCAGTTTCTCCTTCTAGTAAATTATCTACTGAAGACTTTATAATGGTTTCAGTCACTTCATCCTCATCTTCTACAGTATTCAGGAATCTCAATTCCTCTTGACGATTGACAAGATCAATACCACCCTTTATTTTGGTTACAATCTCACCGTAAGCATTTGTTGATTTATAAGGAGTTCCTAAAACAAATTCTTTATTTTCATTAAAGTAATCACCACCACTTAAAAGGTTTCTATTATGTGAATTATTTTTAGTTTCAATTTCATGTTCCTCGTGAACATTATGATATAATTTCCCGAAATCAATCCCTATTAAATCTGCCATTGGTAAAGCGTTATCGTAGTTCATTGCGTATGAACTTACCTTAGTGTGTCTGTAAACAATAGCCGGAATATGTGTTAAGCCTAATGTGTTGCAAGCAGCAATCTGTGCATATCCCGCACGGGTTTTGAATAGATAATTGGGATGTTTCTTCGGAACAAAATCTTCTGTTGGAAACTGCTTCTCATTTCTAACCATAAAGACACATGGCTTAATGGGCTTATTATTCCTAATGGCATTAATCCATTTTCGAATTTCTTCTACGTTAAGAGGGGGTGAGTTTTCAATGGTCATATCCGCTGCATAGGTATTTGCTAGCTCAACCATTTCTAATGTTGCAATTTTAGAGGTATCAACATATTCATCTTGACCATAAAATGCCCTAAATTCTTCCTCTGATGTATACTTCAATATTTCTGCCCTCCAAAGCATTTGATCTTTACCTTCTAATAACTGTATTCCAAAATCCTTTTCCATTTTTTTTAGTTTAATTGATGTTCTAATTCTTGCTCAATTAGTGCTAATGCAGAACCTATTGGCATGCCTTCTTTTGCAACCATCCGAATTACCATTTCTTCAATTTTCTCGTATCCTTGTTTGGTTGATCTCATTTCGCAAAGCTTTCCCCATACTATTGGATCACATTCACCGATTTCTTCATGGATGGCAGCTTTTAATTCTTCTATTAATGCTCTATTTTTCATATATTTTATTTTTTTCGAAATACGACTATATCTGTTCCAACCTCAGTGTGTTGAAAAATTCCATGTGGTAATCTTCTGGCTTCAATAAACGTGGCCTTCTCAGCAATGCTCTCTTTTAAAGAGTTGTACTTGGATGTGTTATCTAAAAAGCTTTGCGGAATCACCATTATGAGTAATCCGTTGGGATTTAAAAGGTCGAGTCCTCTTGTAAGAAAATATTGGTCATAGGTAAATGCTTTGGTTCTTTTCTTTTCACCCATTCCGGCATACTTTCCACTAAAACTTCCATAAGGAGGATTTCCGATAACTAAGTCAAAAGGTTCTGTTCTGAATTGCCCTTTTAAATAAACGTTACCGTTAAAGAATAAGCTTTCAAAAGACTTATTATGAATGGTGGCGTTTGGATAGAGAAGTGCAGCAATTTGAGCGGAAAAGCTATTTATTTCATACCCTTCAATTCGGCTTTTCTTTGGTGCATATGATATAAACTTTCCAACTCCGCAAGAAGGCTCCATAATGGCTCCTGATCTATAACCATGCTTGATTGCAAATCCCCACATATATTTTACAACCTCATCAGGTGTGTAGTATTCATAAAGTAACCCTTTATTGACTTCACTTAGTTTAGACCCTCCATATCCGCTGTACTTTTTAAGTAATTCAATTTCTTCTAGGGAGTATTTTAGTCTGTCATTTTTCTTCAATTTTAACAAAGACTCAATTTCTCGATTAAGCTGAATTCGTTTGCTCTCTTTATGTAAAGAAGCTATTTTCTTATTTTGTTGGACTCTTACCTTGGGAAGACTGACTATTATTCCATCATTTTGCAATCTTAAAAGGATGCCATAAAGTACTGTTTTAGCATTTTCAATATTCCCTATTACAGCCTCTTCAATGAGTTCATTAATTTGAGCCAATTGTAGGTTTGAGTCTTCTTTCTCAAGTTTTTTATAGTCCAATATAAATTGAAGTACCTTTTTTTGTCGTGGATTCTTACTTGCTAATTCAATAATGTCATTTTCCTCTTCATCAGTTAGACTATTCAAATACATCTGAATGGCTCCTTTTAAAAAATCCTGATGATACAAATACTTAGAGAAATAAATCTTTTTATCATAGTCTTTGTCAGTTTCAAACCAATACGCATTTTCTAGTGGTTGGTAATAAAATGCAGGCGTTTCAAAAGAAATCTCAGAGTCAAAAAGTAATGGGTCATCATCACTCACTTGATATTTATCAATTACTTTAATTTCTGTTTTGCTTTTTAGGAGAGTCTTCCAAAAGACACTGCCAGGATTTGTTGGGATAGATTTTAGCTTAATAGAAGTAGAAAATTTAGTTTCATCTCTCCATTCAGCATGTATTTCTATCAGCTCATTTGGATCACTATTTAATTTCAAAACCTGTAAAAAGTCATTAGCCAAATCAAACTTTCTATTTGATTCATTTTTATTCTCAGTTGTAATAATTTTAGTGATTACTTCAACCGATGTTGCAGGAATTTTAGGTTGGTATTCTTCAATTAGTTTTTGTTGTGAGTTCCCAAGATTTACTCTTTCAAATAGCGCTAGATAAAACCCTACTTTTCTAGTAGATTTCTTGTTTACCGAATCTACAAACCGATTCTCCTGCTTGTAGTGATTTTTAAGTAGATGTATAATCACTACTTTTTGTAATAGTTCAGTTTCAAATTGTGGATGAAATTCTTTAGTAAAGAGTTCAAAATAGGCAACTAACTCATCTCCATTTTGCCATTTGATACTATAATAAATCCTATGTTGCTTATTAGGATCTTTTACTTGGTTCGCTAGCCATTTATTTGCTGCTTCCCACGACAAGAATTGAGTTGATGTTTCATTTGTTAATAGAATTTTTTCTAAAGGAGAATAGTTTAGGTTATTCTCCTGCTTATTTACATGCTTTTCATTAGCTCCTTTTACTATCTCCTGTACTTCCTCTTCATAGAGTTCAAATAGGTGGCCATCACCTAATAATTCTTCAATGATAGACTCAAAATCAACTGGATTAAATTCTGAATGTGGTATTATTTCATTATCCTTATTTTTTAAATCACTATCAATTAGAATGCACTCTTTTTGGTGTTGATTTAGTCTTAATAATATGGTTACAATATTTCCCTTTTTAGAATCTTTAGGGTATAAATCAAGAGCAAGGTCAATTATATTGTCAATTGATTCTGAAGTAACTTTAAAAACAATTCGACTGAATCTAGAACCAGATGATAGTGATTCTGAAAATCGAACACCTCGATCTATGTGTTCAATCAGATTAGGTAATAATTTGGTTAGAATTTTATAGTGATCTCTTTGTTGCTCTGCAATAGCAACTGTCTTTTCAATTTGTATTGTCCCTTTTTTTTCTCCACTTTTTTCTGTGACAATTTTTTGTGTAGCACTTATTTGAGAGGAATTACTAAGTACTACGCTATTTGAGGAATTTAATTGATCTGTACTTTTTAAGTCTGTCGGATAAGAACTCTTTGACTCAACTTTATTATTTTCTACAATTTTTTGTGTAACACTTTTATTTACATCACTATTTTTGAAAACACTTATTTGTGTATTACTATTTTGAGCTATTGATTTTTTTGGCTTTTCCAATTTCTCGGAACCTATCTCTTTAATTTCTAAATTCTCAGCAGGTATTTTTTGTGACTCTTTAGCTTGTGCAGAAACTAGTTTGCTAGAAATGCCACTTTTGGTAGTTTTTTCGACAGTAGTTGTATTCAAGCCATTTCCAAATGGAAAGGGAAAGGAGGCAATGAAATTATCCGAATAAAACAATTTATTGCCATCAGTTTTTTTAGGACGAGATGCTAAAGAAGCGGATAAAAACTGTTCCCCATATTTTGTAATTCCATAGACATGAGCGATGCCTTTCTTTCTTGGATCTAAGGTTTCAAAACAAACTTTAGTATCAATCGCTGTTTCTCCTTTGGGATCAATATAGCGGACACTAAAAATGGAAAAATTCATTCCTGCCAAACTGAATTCATCGGGAATAAATTTAGGCTCATAAGCGATATCAATTGGATACTCACCAACTTTTAAATGTTCCTGCATTAAATACGCAAATGCTTCATATTTAGGTTGGTTTGTTTCATCTGCAACGAAAACCAAAGAGTTCTTAGGCTTGGTGAACCCCATGGCATTAAAAATGTACAGGGTTAAATCATCCGGAAATTCATTGAATTGAACTTCACATTTCCCATTAATATTTTTAGGAATTACCTTTAAATTGAATGCTTTACTTGGTTGAAACATAACTATTGTTTTTTTTGGAGAATGGACTCTGCTTCAGATGTACAGATTTTGATCTAACTAATTCCTAATTAATTCAGTGAGAAAGTATCTAAACTATCTTTGTAGAAATTTTAATTTGAAAAGTCACGTCTATTAATGTAAAAGCGGCACGTATTTAAACAATGCTTATTACACAAAGAATGGATATCCTATTTGTATATATTGATTAGTTGAGAAGCCCTTTCAGGATTCCAACTAAGATGTTTTAAAGCCATGCCCTGTGCAGCCTTACCTGCCTTCTTAGCAAGGTTTCTACTTTTAAGTAGTACCTGAAGGTGATATTCTAAAGTCTCTAACTTAGTAATCACAAAGCCATTTATATTTGGTTAAATGAATCGCCTAGCTTGGTTAGTGCTATTGCATAAAATCGGGATTGATAATAGTGCCAATTCACCATATTGGAATATTGCTTCCGCCTGCTCAGATTTGGAATTAAATCCGAGTAAAACCATGAAATCAAGATTCAACTTTTCTATGGTAATGAAATAATCTAGAAATTTTACCGGCTTTATAAATTCCACCTCAATGGATTCAGGGAATTTAAGTTCATCCTTATTTTGTCCGTATACAAATACCTTTACTTCCTTCTCTTCTTGTTTAGCTACTTTGGCAATTGCATCAATCGTTTCTTGATAAAAATTACCTTCTTTTAGGCCAACTTTTATTGAACTGCTACTTTCCAGAATATCATCAGGTCTGCGTTTCAAATAACTTGAAACTAGAAAAGTGGGTAAGCAAGTAAAGTGTTTGTTTTGGCATCCATATTTAGATTCAAATTGTCCCTGGATTTTCTCTCTTAGTTGTGATGAACTAAAAGTAACTGTATTGGTTATTTTTATGTTGTCTAATAATTGGTCTTCGATTTGTCTGGTACTATCTTCGTTATTCTTGACTCCGTAATTTGTGGCATCGATATCTATTACAAACTTTATATTGGGATTAATTTCAAGTATAGAACTGAATATCTTTTTGCAATCGAATAATAGTGCAGGAAAAACAATATAATCCGCCCAAGCGATCAACTCCATAGAAAGGAAAACTTCATAATCAGCAAAGCTTTTATTGAAATCTCTTTTTTGGATGGAAGTAATGATAGCTGAATGGGTGTCTGAATCATTTAACATTAAATAGGGTAGGTAGGTACGATAGAAACCGATTCGTTCCAAAAGGCATTGCACAAATAGTACATGCTTTTTTCCATCTCCTTTATCAAGTTCAGGGTATTTACACTCTAAACTTGTATCATTTTTTAGATCAGAATAATGACTCATGACTTGCTTTTTAACTTCTTCCGCTTTCATACCTTAACTCATTAATGCTACAATTTCTTTGATTTCAACTTTTCGTACAAACTTCTCTTTGTGATAGAGTAGTGGTCTTAAAACACCATTTTGTGTTTTAAGAATCAAACGAATGTCTATTTCATTTGCTTGAAGAAGTTCTGCTTGAATTTTAATAAAGGCTGCTATTAAGCCTTCAATCATTTCTGAATAATTATCTAACATGTGATTAATTTTTGGTGTGATTTTTACGATAATCACATTCATTTAGAATTTTGCGGGTTAGCTTTGAAATCCCCTCGGGTAGTTGTTGTTTTTGACTTTGATGTGATTGATGACTTTTGATAATATTCAACACACTTTCTACAGATGATCGTTCAACATTTACTTTTCCTGAAATGAATTCTGTGAGGTATAATTCAGCCAAAATTTGCTGATAATGGGTCTCTAGCTTTTTATCTCCAAGAATGTCTTTTTGTAATTGCTTGAAAAGCTTCTGCGGTTTAATTCCATATTTTTCGCAAATAGCTAACAATCTATTATCGAGTTCAATTGATATACTCTCTTTTCCTTTCTTCATTTTTTTTATTTTTAACTTTGAGCGGAACGTTCGGGTTACCCGACCCAAACGTTCCAAATTCTTTCATTTAACAATGCAAATTCTCATTCACTTTCCAACTTCACAATTCACATCATTTAATAATAGAATCTGTCAAAGCAAGCCTTCATAATCAATTAAGTCGATTTTCTTCCCTTCGTCATCATTCTCTTCATCAAACCAACTTTTCTTTTCTGAAGGCAAAAAATCCATGAGTGAATTCTTGTCAACCACTAGTTCACCTAGTTTCGCACTATAATATCCCTGCAAATCACCATTCTGAATGAGATCATCTAAAACCTCCTCACTATAGCCACAAAGATGTAGGTTGGTACTTCGGTTACACAATTGGCGAACACTAATAACACTGCTCATGAATCTTCATTTTTGTTTGTATTAAATTGACAATACAAAGTACCGAGGGATATAAAGTTGTTGTGTAGGGTGTAGAATGTACTAAGGAGTATATACAGGTAACACGGGAGAAACGGTTAGAACGGGGGGGCAGATTGAAATGTGTTGGGAACGAGGGGTCCGGGAGTATCTTTGGTCTAAATTTGTTCAAAAGTTAATTAAAATAAATAGTTTTTTATCTTGATTTTCTTTCCAATACTGTTTGAATAGTGATGAAAAAGTTTCAATAAATGACGTTTCAATCTAAATTCAAACTGAAAAATCTACAAAACAAAAAGTGTTTTTTGATTTCAGAAATATGATTGAACTATAGGAACAGTTATTTGATCAAATAATAGTTTTAAAACTTAGTTCGTTTAATGAAAAAAATGAGCGAAATTGGAAAAAGTAGCAGAAAACACACTAAATTAAATCTAATTAGATTGCATTAATAATTAAACTTCTTTTCAGTTAATATGATTTTTTATATATTTAACAGCTATGAATTTGAACTACATCCTTACGTTAATTATACTTTTAATATTCAAAGTAAGTTTCGCTCAAGACTATCAAAATGAAGTCATTCAGCTTATTAAGCCTCGAGGTATTTATCTAAATGGTGGGCTTAGGGCTTCTTTTGGAGGAAAGTCAAGAACATATATTAAAGTAGACTTACCTCAAAATACAGTTAAATGGTATTATAGTTTTTCTACAGAACGAGGAGAAAGTGGAACTCAAAATTTGAATTTAGCTATACAGCTTTCTTCAATGATGGTAGCAGGTCCAATTGGTTCAACTTCAATTAATATGTCAGGCGTAGAGGTTCCTGCGGGTTCAGCGTCTATAGATGTTTATTTGTGTGATCGGGCAAATATTGACGCCTTCATAGAAAAAGTAGATAATGATGGTGGTACTTTTTATTACACTATGGAAGGAACTACTAAGAATACTCGACAAGCTATTGTCGAGGTAGATGATGTTACATCAGGTACTATTTATTTAGGATTGAAAAATCCTAGTATGAATGATGGTGTTAACATTAGTATTGAAGTTGTTGCTATTCTTGCCAAAGAGTTAGAAAAGTCTGAAGACCAGCAAAGAGCAGAGTTGTATGCAGGCTTAGGATGGAAGCAATTTGAACAAGGAGAATATGAAAAATGCATTGAATTCTGCGACAAGGCAACTGCAGAATATGAATTAGGTTGGGTTCTTGCCAATAAAGGCCTAGCTCAGCTCATGCTAGAAAGAGAATCAGAGGGGATGGAAACATATGTGAGTGCTATTACATTAATTACGCAGCAACCTTATTCAGAATATATTTTAGGAGAATTAATTAATGACATTGAGAAAGCATTGCTGATTAAACCGAATTTATCTCATGCTAATGATGTAAAGGAATTAATGCAACTAAAATTGAAATTGAGGTAAGGTTAATTGAGTCTTTCTATTACATTGTTTAAAGTGCATTTGAGATTGTAATTTCTTAGTAAACCAAGTATAAAAATTACGGTCAATATTGAGTAATTGCCATCACAATAATAATAGATATCAACAGAAAAAGAAATCCTGCTTAATTCTAACAAAAGTATTGGTAGTGTTTCTTTTTTAGGTTGTTTAGGGTCGAGCCGAGGAAAAAAGAGATCATTAGGACTGATAAATGTGTTTGGATTGTTTTCATTCACCGCAATGTAGAATCATTAATTCAAATCAATGAGCAAACGCTTGCTGATCCAACCCGATTGATGCGTTGTTATATCAACAACATAATTCCAATAAGGAACTTCTCCTACTTTGATTAACAAAGTGCCACTTTCAACCAATGTCAATTTGTTACTATCATCACAACTGTCAGGCTTTGTTCTCAAATAGCTCCCTTTTGGGAGTAGATACAACTTTCTTTTCTCTACTTTGGATTCGATTTGTTCTATTTGCTCTTTAGGGTATATAGAATCAATAATTGAATCCCAATTTGCTTGAATAATTGGAATGAGTACAGTAAATATCAAACTAAGAACAAAAAGCCTTAAAGCAAATACTTTATCACTCTTAGCGCTTTGTTCGAGTATCGTTTTAACGCCACTCAATACTTTATTGACTATTTTATTTTCAAGATTTTCGGTATCAATTCCCTTTAAATCTTCAATTAAGGTTTCAATATTGTTTAATACCTCTCCGTCAGCCTCAAATTCTTGTTGATGCTTGAATTGGTCTAATGTGGACTTTACGGAATTGATTAGTTCATCAAATGAAGTATTCTTGGATACTGACAGATGATGCAATCCAATGTTAGCAGAATCTCTGAGGGCATCCAATAGCTTGTTATTTGTCTTTTGAAACGCAGCTATTTCAGTCCATAAAGGATTCAGCTTTGGAATTAAACTTAACGATTCGTTAATGGTTTTTAAAAAACCGTAAGATTTTACCCAACTTGGATTGACTAATTCCCGCATCTTATCAAGTTCTTTAAAATGATTGATAATAGGTGTATCAATGTAATTTGCAGGAAAAATACTTGCGTTGTCTACAGCCGAAATACTATCTAATAAACTCTTAGCCCGACCATTTATTTTAAGGGCTTCAAACTGAGTTGTTAGTTTATTATCTACTAGGTTATGAAATGGTGAAACTGCTTCAAAGATTTTACTTTGTTGAGAAGACAATTCAAAAATTGGATTTGAGGCTAATTTTGCCATTGGATTATTTTTCATCAGCTTATCAATATAAGGAATCCCCGTTAAACGTTCTAGAGCTGAATTTTGAAATTTGTCCCACATGGCTGAAAGTAATTCGTTAAAAAAATGATGTGATTTGTATTTTCAGTATAAAGGTCAGATTTTAATGTATTTTTTTAAGGAATTTTAGATATTATTTTAAACAAAGAATATGTTAAAACGGCACTTATTCCAGTTCATCATCGAAATCAATATGCTCAATTCTAGGCTTTGAGACTTTTGGTTCTGCATATCTTATAAAAAGCAACTTTATGAGTTGTGCTAAGTTAAACCCATAAATGCAACACATCTATTTAGTAATATTCTCATTCCTATTCTTCCTAGGTTTAATTAAGGTGTAGGCTTCCCATTTTTTTACATAAACAACATGTACGATCAGAATTAAAAATTAACTGAGATACTATCTTTGATGGATTTTTACTCTTATTATTTTTTATAAAGTATATATCAAATTTTCTGAACGAATATTTTATTAATAGTTGAGAATAGAAGTACAGTTGATTAATAATATTTCTTACAACTAAAATACGAAATCCATAAACATAGATACGACTATTGGCCTTATCAAAAGTCGTATCTATGTTTATGGATGAATTTTATTATTCAATTTAAAATGGGTTTGAGTATTCTGAATCCGTCATTAAATCATCATCCGTTAATGTCTTCAGAAAAGCAATCAATGCTTTTTTATCATCTGCAGACAATTGAAGTCCACCACTGTTCAATGGATAAATCAATGCCGGATCGATAGTCGAAGAATTCTTCATTCCTGAATTGTAATGTTCTACCACTTCTTCCAGCGTTTTAAAACGACCGTCGTGCATAAAAGGTGCAGTTAATTCAATGTTCCGCAATGAGGTGACTTTAAATTTCCCCTTGTCATTGGGATCGTTCGTTACTTTCATCCGTCCATCGTCTGTCATATCAGCATCACTATCCAACGCATTGTTCAAATATTTGTCGTTTTCAAAATTTAGAGTGGTGTGACAGTGCGCGCAATCTGCTCCTGAAAGATTTGGAAAACCTGGATTAAATTCTGCGAAGAACAAATACCTTCCTCGCTCCTCCACGCTGTCTAATTGAGCGGTTCCATTTTTATATTTGTCATATTTACTATTCACAGATACGATGGAATTCATGAATTGCTCTAAGGCCAATGAAATCTTTTCAGGGTTAATTTCATCGTTTCCGAATGCACGAGTGAATTGTTGGCGATACACTTCGTCGCCCTTCAATTTATTAACCACATTCGGTAAGGTTTCATCCATTTCTAATGGATCTTGAATGGGCAACAATGATTGGTGTCTCAATAAATGAGCACGACCATCCCAGAAGAACTCGTTGTTGTTCCAAGCCATATTAAAAACGGCCATTGCATTTCGCATTCCATTCAAGTTTCTAATTCCTTCTGAAAATCTTGCAGTATCTGTAAATGCATGTTCTTGTCGGTGACAACTTGCACAGGACTGTGTTTGATTGGCTGAAAGCTTCTTTTCATAAAAAAGCATTCGTCCCAATTTTACGCCTTGAACGGTTAATTTATTATCACTCGAAATAACAGGCTGTTCGAAATTGCCTGTTTTGATTTGATAAGGTGTGCCATCATACACAACGGCAACATCCTTCACTTCATCATCATCTTTTTGACAACTTTGAAGCAAGAATAAACCGAAACATAAAAAAAGGAAACCTTTTGTGAGGGTTGATTTTTCCATAATTACTGTATGATTACTTTCTCAGATCCAATTAGGTTTCCTTCTTTGTAAATGTTAACTAAATAAGTTCCTTTTGTTTCTATTGCAACACTAGCTTGATTGCCAGAAGTAATCGTTTGTTGGCTAATTAATTGACCATTAATTGAAGTTACAATCAATTGATTTCCATTTTGATTATCATCAAATTGCAATACGACATCTTGCTCACTTGGATTTGGAGATATACTGAATTTGATTAATTTATTTTCTTTAATTCCAACTGTTCTAGCGGCAAAAACACTTGTGTTGAAACTACTTAATAAGGTTGCTGCTTCCCCTGTTTCACCATGATTAAATAAGTTGCCATTAATTGTAATACCATTCAATGCTTGTGTATAATCTGCGTTCAACTCGATAGTGGTATTCGTACCAATTTTAAAACCTGCTGTTGAAATAGTTTGAGTATTGTAATTTCTATTACCCAATGCATGAATTTGCCAGCCTGTAGTCATAGATGCACCTGTCATTCCTTCAAAAGCGGCGAATCTGTAACCTGCTGCCCACCCCCAATGCATGGAAGGAGATTTTGGAGCCAATGCGTGATTCATTGGCCATAAGTCAGGATCACCATTATTTACAGCTGCATCTACACCCGTTCCGAAAGAAATACTCTCTAAAGTGGTTATATTAAATGAACCCAATAAAACATTAGTAGTAGTTCCTGCATCAACTAATATATAGGTATTTAACGTTGTGTCTTGTCCACCATCATATTTCAAAGTAATTTCAGAGATGTAATATTCTAATCGTTGAAGATTAAACGAGTTGGAAATATTATTAGTTGCTGTTTGATTATAAGCAAAATTTGAACTCCCTAATTTATGGTTAATCTGTAGGTAAATATTTTGCTGAGCTTGTATTGTTATTGCGATAATCGCAAATGCTAAAAGTAGTTGTATCTTTTTCATTTTTATATTTTTATGTGGTTATGTTGTATTTTTAGATTGACAATTTTAGTTGTCTGAAATCAAAAAAAGCTATAATCGAAAAGACTGAACTCTGAGAAATATTGGAGGTTCAATCAAAAATGGATCTTTATGAGAATGTGTTATTGATTGAAGATCAGAAATAAGGTTTGATTGAGTTGAAGTTTCAATCCGAATAACTGATGCTGCTAATTCTACTTTTTCTTGCTTTATTGTAGTTTCAGGGTTTTGACCGTTTATCAAAACTTGATTACTACCACAACAGGATTTGTTTTTTAAATTGAATCCTTCTTTTTTTGGAGTCCCAAAATACTTTTCAAAGTTGCAAACTTCGGCCTCACTAAATACAGCAATATCTGACAATTCACCTAAACAATAATGCATACTTACTTTCAAACTCGTAGAGCTTAAAATAATTTGGAGCATTAAGAATATTGAGAGGATGATTTTCATTATTATCAAATTTAACATTTTTTTAATGTAACATCACTATTGATAATTATTTCTTGTCTAAGAAATGGGTTTTAAACCTTAAAATCTAACAGATAATCCACCACCTGCTCCGAAACGACTATCATAGCTACCCATAAGAGAGAAATTTCTTGATAAAAAATATTCAACTCCTGCAGACCATGTTATTTCATCAGTTAAGTTTGCGACTGTTCCATCTTCGTTTTTCAAATTATTCACCCATCCAAAATCGGCCTGATATTCATAATTTCCAAATATGGCTGTTCGAGGAAAAATAAGAATTTCTCGACTTAACCTAAATTCAGGTCTTAGTTCATTATCAATTCTAACATCGAGGTTAAATAAGTAGGGTGTTAAAAATCGAATTCCAGCTACTGCTGTGGTATTTGCTTGCTCATTATTCTTTTCAAATTTATTCTCCGCATTTAATCCTATAAAAACTCTAAAATAATCGTATAGGTAGCGTTCGTAGGACAATTCAAATTCAAAGTTTTCATTCCAACCATATTCTCCTGTCAAGTTAATCTGATTATAAGTGTTGGAAGAAACTAAATTTAATTCAGTCAGGTGTGTAGCTGCTTCCAGTGTTCCCCACGAATAAAAATGATTACCTTCATTCGTTACTTTTTTTAATGGATAAGGTTTCATTCTTGGATCGCGAATAGTGTCATAACTATAAATTCTAGCCATACCAGCCATCATATGGTATAAAACATGACAGTGAAAAAACCAGTCCGAATCTTCTACTGCATCGAACTCAATAACCACCTTTTCCATTGGTGCCACATTAACAGTATGTTTTAAGGGAGAATAGTCTCCATTTTCATTTATCACTCTAAAGAAGTGACCATGTAAATGCATGGGATGATGCATCATTGTTAGATTGTTTAATGTAATTCTAACAATTTCACCCTGCTCAATTTTAATTTTATCTGCTTTAGAAAGCGGAACCCCATTCATGCTCCAGATGTATCGCCACATATTTCCAGTTAAATTTAAAAGCACTTCTTTTCGTGGTTTATTTTTGTTGAAATCGGATTTCTCAGGAGATTTTAGGTAGTTGTAGTTGTACTCAGAATACATGTTCATTGCATTCATTTCAATTTTGCCATCGATTTTAGCTTCGGACTCTGCTGAGCTTGGTGAAGGTGTCAATGCAGGCATTTGCATTTTATCGTTCATCTTCATTAAAGTATCAGCAGTCATTTCCGTACCGCCCATTTTCATAGACGTGTCGAATTTCATATTCTTTATTTTATGATGATTATGTTTTTCCTTTTTATCACCATTATTCATTTTTGAATGATCCATGCCTTTCATTTCTCCATTCATTTTCTGCATTTGCATGCCCCAATTGTCCATCATTTCTTTTGGCTTTTCTATGGTGGGCATAAACTTCATAGCAGGAGCACCCATGCGCATATCCATTTGAGCCATTTTTTGCATCATCATGATTTTATCGGGAGGTGGCAATATTTCAGCTTTTAAAGTATCTATACCATTTCCAATATAAGTCAAGCTATGTCCTGAGCCATCTTGCGCCATTGCCCGCATTTCAATTGTTTTGCCTTCTGGGATTTCAATAATAAAATCATAGGTTTCAGCAATAGCTATAAAGGTTTTGTTGTGTTTCACAGGAACTACATCCAGTCCATCAGCAGAAATAATAGTTGGATCGTTTCCACCAAAAGTCATCCAAAATTGTGAAGAAGCTGAACCGTTAATGATTCGCATTCTTACTTTTTCACCACTTTTATAGTCAGAGTTTGAGTTGATTTGTTCTCCATTGCTCAAAAAGGCTGGGTAATAAATATCGGCTATATCCGCTCCTTCCATACGCTGTTTCCAAAAGTTAAGTTGAGCTCCCAAAGCACCTCTTTTTATAACCATTCCTAGTGGAGTAGACGTTCCTTTTTTCATTCCGTACCATTCATTTCCTCGTTTTAAATTTCGAAGTACATTCATTGGCTTTTGGTTGGTCCAGTCAGAAAGCACAACTACTAATTCTTTATTGTAGTCATTTCTTTTTTGTTTGGGTTGGATTACAAACGAACCAAAAACACCACTTTGCTCTTGAAGCATGGTGTGTGAATGGTACCAATAAGTACCTGCTTGTTTGATTGGAAATTCATATTTAAAAGTTGCACCAGGTAAAATTGGGGGAGTAGTTAAATATGGAACTCCATCTTGAAAATTGGGTAAAATCAACCCATGCCAGTGTACAGATGTTTCCACATCCATTTCATTGGTCACATAAATCACGGCATAATCGCCTTCTGTAAATTCTAGTGTTGGGCCGGGAGTAGTTCCATTAACGGTCATTCCGATTGTCGGTTTTCCCGTTTTGTTAACCAATTCTTTTTTAATGGTTAATCGGTGTGTTGTAGTGTCATTCTGCGCAAAAATAAAGAGCGGTATAAACACTATAAAACTAACTAGGTTGAGGTATCTTTTGAACATGTTTTATGAATTTAAGATTCTGAAGTCTCTTGTTTTATACTATCGTCTTTTTCATAGCCATGCCCAATACAAAGGAGAGTCTGAGAAAAAACAATAGGTAAAGTATTTTAAGATGCAACTTTTTCATTTACATCAATAATTGATATACAGAGTTAACACTAATGTAATTGATACACCAAAACCTCTATATTAAAAAAGAAAGCCTCTTTTATAAATAGTTTTATAATTAGAGGACTTAGCTTATGTAAATTTCTCATTCACTTCAAGTTTATTCTACTGAAATTACCTCAAGTGACATATCACATTTAGAGCATTTGTCGCCCTTATGTCCTTTTACATCAGGATGCATCGAACAAGCATGTGTCATCTCATTAGTGGCTTCATGATTCATTTCATCGTGGTCGTGCTCCCCTTCATTTCCCATCTGTTTATGCTCTTCGCCTGCAGCATGTTCATGGCTTACCTCTTGATGTTGTTTTTCTCCACCACAGGAAGTGAATGTTATTGAAGTTGCAAATAAAAAAGCTGCAACAGTTGTCATTTTTAAAATTGGTTTTTTCATAATATTTAAATTTAATAAGATTTCTAATTTTTAATTTGCTTTTTCAACAATTGTGCATTTATAGCTACAACAATCGTACTTAAACTCATAAATACTGCCCCAATTGCAGGTCCTAATACAAAGCCTGATGAATAGAAAACTCCTGCAGCTAATGGAATAGCAATTACATTGTAGCCAGTAGCCCAAACGAGGTTTTGAATCATTTTTCGATAAGTTGCTTTTCCGAATAGAATCAAGTTGGCAATATCTTGTGGATTGCTATTTACCAAGATAATATCAGCAGTTTCAGCCGCAACATCAGTGCCTGACCCAACAGCAATACCCACATTTGCTTGTGCTAAAGCTGGTGCATCATTTACTCCATCTCCTGTCATGGCTACAAATTCATTTTCGCTTTGAAGTTTTTGCACAATCTCTACTTTTTGATGAGGTAATACCTCAGCAAAATAGCCATCTAACCCAAGTTTGTCACTTACTGCTTTTGCAGTTTTTTCATTATCACCTGTGGCCATTAATACTTTTATATTATTCTTTTTAAATACCTTAATTGCGGCTGCAGATTCAGGTCTAATTTCATCAGCCAAGGCAATATAACCTGCCAGTGCACCATCTACCAAAACAAATACAACTGTTTCAGCAGCATCGCTATAGGCATCTTTTGGAATAGTTATTTTTTCATCTCTCAAAAAGCCGGGACTAACTACCTTTATTTTTTTCCCTTCTACATCAGCTTCTACTCCTTTACCTGTAATGGCATTGAAATTTTCAAGCTTAGGAATATTGATATTATTCTCTTTTACTTTTTTTACAATTCCCACAGCAATTGGATGTTCAGAGCTTTGCTCCAATGAACTTGCTAGTCTTAAAATCTCTTCAGAACTATATTTTTCATTTATCGATTCAATTCGTGTAACTCCAAAATCGCCTTTTGTTAACGTACCCGTTTTGTCAAATAACAAGACGGAGATTTTACGAGACTCTTCAAAAGCTGTTCTATTCCTAATTAACAAACCATTTTGAGCCGATACTGCAGTTGAGATTGCTACAACCAAAGGAATGGCAAGCCCTAATGCGTGAGGACAAGCGATAACCATAACAGTTACCATTCGCTCTAGGGCATAAACAAAAGGAAAACCAAGGATCAACCAAACAGCAAGTGTGCCGAAACCTATAGCAAGAGCAATGTAGGTTAGCCATTTGGCTGCACGATCAGAAAGGTTTTGCATCTTAGACTTTGTCCGTTGTGCCTCGTCTACCATTTTAATTACCTTGTTTAGGTAACTGTCTTGTCCGGTATGCTCTACCTTAACTTTTAAGATACTATTACCATTAATAGATCCACCAATAACCTTATCGTGAATTTCTTTTTTTACCGGTTTAGATTCGCCTGTAAGCATTGACTCATTCAAATAACTTGAGCCTTCTGAAATAATTCCATCTGCAGGAACTTTTTCTCCAGGTTTAATTAGTATAAGATCATTTTTAAGCAGGTCCTCTAACTTCACTTCCTCTATATTTTCCCCTTTAATCCGATGAGCTTCTGAGGGCAACATACTTACCAATAATTGAAGAGCTTTTGAAGCACCTAATACCGATTTCATCTCTAACCAATGACCCAATAACATAATTACAATAAGGGTACTTAATTCCCAGAAAAAATCTTCTCCATCTAAGCCAAAAACAGTAGCAGAACTATAGAAGTAGGCAACACTAATTGCCATGGATATGAGTGTCATCATACCGGGCCCTTTTGACTTTATTTCAGTGTAAAATCCTTTTAGGAAAGGCCATCCCCCCCAGAAGTAAATGAAGGTGGAAAGTGCAAAAAGTATATATGGATTGCCGGGAAGTAAAAAATCATAACCAAAAAATCCTTGGATCATTGGCGAAAAAAACAAGATCGGAATGGTAATGACAGTAGATATCCAGAAGCGTTTCTTAAAATCCTCTACCATCATTTTGTGATGATCATGTCCCATGTGTCCGTGAGAAGGATTAGAACTGTGATCATTACCATGGTTCATTTTAGAATGATCTTCCTTATTGTGATTCATCTGTTGGTGTGAATGCTTTTCCATTATAGTTGTATTTTATTTTGATTGAGGGTATTTTAAATTTAATTTTTCGAGATATTCGACCATGGTTTTTGCAACCTTGTAGTTTCTATACCATCGTTTATCTGCAGGGATGATGCTCCAAGGAACATGGGTGCAGTCTGAAATGATCCGATTATATACCTTTTTATAATCATTCCATTTTTTTGCCGCCTTTTTATCTTCTTCATCATATTTCCACCTCTTGTGGGGCTCTGTAAGTCGCTCCTCTATTCGTTCTGCTTGTTCTTCTTTTGAGATATGAAGGAAAAACTTGACCACATGAATATCGTTTTTAAGAAGATGTTCTTCTACTTGATTAATGAGTGCATACCGATGGTTAATTCTTTCTTCGTCAATGGTATTGTTCACTGTGGGAACAAGAATATCTTCATAATAAGACCGATTGAATACTTGTATCATGCTTTTAGCAGGAATATGTGGATATACCCGCCATAAAAAATCATGTTTCTGTTCTTCTTCAGTAGGTTTTTTGAACGATTTTACCTGAAGTCCCATTGGGTTTATACAACTCATCACATGCCTTATTGTACCATCTTTGCCAGAGGTATCCATTCCTTGTAGAATTATCAGCAATCCAAAACGTCCATCGGCATAGAACTTATTTTGTAATTCAAATAGCTGTTTATGAAAAACAGTAAGTTGTTGCTTACATTCTTTTTTTGTAAAGCCTTTTGGTGGCTTAGTTGATATTTCAGTTAATTTCTCCATAACTTATTGTTTCAGTTTAACTGTAAAGTATTCTCCCGATGGTTCTTTAAAAACTTGTTTCAATACTCCTTTGTTGGGATTGATCTGTTCTCTGAGAACATAACTTATCGTATTAACATTCAATCCAAAGAGAAAAGACTTTATTGTTATTGTAGATGTCAAAGTGTAAGTGTCGGAATCAGGATTGTAAGCCACAACTTTACGATTTGCTATAGTCCCTTCACTATTGGTTCCGAAAAAACCAAGAGCACCACCTTCAATCAAAACAGTAAACGAAATGTTATCTAATGTTAAGTCAACTTTCATCGGACTAGGATACAGTCCAAATTTACTATTTAATTGAACCTTAACTATCTTGTCACTACTAAATGCTGCAAAAGGAAATATATTCATTAATATTTTTTCGTCTTTTGGGTTACAGGTGTATTTGGTTTCTGAACTATCTTCTATATTTCCACTTTTGCTGTAATTGTAAACCTTCACATTTACAGACAATTTATCTTGAAACCTATTTATTTTACCAACCTTCAATAGATCTTTACTTATGACATTTCCCGATTTATCAAAGCTTTCTCTTAGGTAGTTATTTCCTTCCATTTGAAGTATCAACATTTCCTTACCCTCTTGTGCAGAAGATAACAAAATGCTAAATGAGCATATGAATATGAAACTTACCAACTTCATATATGGTGCATTAATTTTTTTACTTCAGAAGCAATTGTTTTGCTTAAATCTATCTCATTCGTGGTGTGAGGAATGGTATTGCAACTTACAATTCTCTCAACACCTGATTCTAATAAGTCTTCGTAGGCATTTCCTGAAAAGACTGCATGGATTCCAATACAAATTGGCGATTTCATTCCTGCATTTTTCAAATGTTGCACAGTTTCGATCATGGTTCTTGCCGTAGAGATAATATCATCTACCAGTACCGGTGTAGCATCTTTGTATTTCTCTATATTAGGAACAGAAACTTCTACATCACGGTCGCCGTGTCGTATTTTTTGAAGCACAGTAAATGGAGCTTCAGCTGTTTTTGCCACTTTAGAAACCCATTGTTCACTTTCGCTATCGGGTCCTATCAACACAGGGTTTGGTATATTTTCTTTAATCCATTTTGCAACATCATCCGCAGCATGTATTACCGTATTTGGTATATGATATACTTCTCCAAGCGAACTGATTCTGTGTAAATGAGGATCTATAGTAGTAACGCTATCCGCAAATCCTGAAATGAGTTTTCCGAAGTATTTTGCAGTAATACCTTCTCCTTCATGAAAAACCTTGTCTTGCCGCATATAGGCCAAATATGGGGCTACTAAACAGGTACACATAGCACCCAATGACTTTGCCGTATTACTCAAAAAATAGAGTGGTAAGAGTTTAGAATCAGGTTCGTGAAGAGTAGCAACGATCACTACACATTTTCCTTTTACATCTGATAGAATTTGAGTGTAAGACTCTCCATCGGGGAACTTCCTGAAATTGGATTCTCCAATTTCAGCATCTAAATGAGATGCCAACTTTTGAGTTAATTTTTCATTGCCTTCTAAGGCAAAAAGTATTATTTTCATTTTATTACTTTTAGTTAATTGTCAATATATTATCGTGTCTTTTCTGGTATTCTAAGGCATAATCCAACTCTCCTTTTGATTCTGCATAAATGGTGTAGAGTAGCTGTTCTTCTTTGATCTGATCTCCTAAGTGTACTTTAAATAATATGCCTGCTGATGGAGATTGTGGAGCTCCTGAAAGCTTGGCTAGTTTGGCCAGTTTTCGATTATCAATCGCTTTTAGCGTTCCAGACCTCTCTGCTTTTATATCATGTTTATAAGGGGCTAATTCAGGCTGATTGAACCTTCCTTGAGCTTTACAGATTGCTGTAAATTTCTCCATGGCTTTACCTGATTCTAATAGTTGCTTAGCAATCTTAGTTCCTTTTCCAACTTGAACTTCTCCAGAAAGTTCCAACAATTCTCCCGCTAAAAACAAGGCTCTATTTTTAAGATCTTGCGGAGCAGATACTTTATTTTCCAGAACACTTAGGATATCAAAAGCTTCCAAAGCAGGTCCAATTCCTTCTCCTACCGGCTGACTGCCATCGGTAATTACTACTTTTACTTTCAAACCAACAGCATCGCCAACTGTTTCCATGTGGCTTTTTAGCTTTTCGGCCATTTCTATATTCCTCACTTTGGCAGTAGGCCCAACTGGTATATCGATCACAACATGGGTTGATCCTGCAGCAGCTTTTTTAGAAAGCACAGAAGCAATTAACTGTCCTTCGCTATCAATATCTAATGCCTTTTCAATCTTGATTAGTACATCATCTGCAGGACTCAATTGTGCAGTACCACCCCAAACAAAACACCCACCTTCTTTTTCTACTACGGTCTTTATTTCTTCTAAGGAAAGCGTCACATTGGTCATAACTTCCATTGTATCTGCTGTGCCTGCGGGCGAAGTGATGGCTCGCGACGATGTTTTTGGCATCGTAAGTCCATAAGCAGCAACAATGGCAACCACTAATGGGGTGGTTCTATTCCCAGGTAATCCGCCAATGCAATGTTTATCAACTACGATTTCATTGTCCCAGTTCAGCTGCTTGCCTGAGGCTATCATTGCTTTAGTAAGGTCAGATATTTCTTCAATATCCATTCGATTACCAGCGCAGGCTGTAATAAATGCCGAAAGATGGATGTTGGAATAGTTGCCTTCAACGATATCCATTACGATTTCGTTAAACGCTGAATAATCCAATTTTTGATTATAGATTTTCGCTCTGACGTGTCTTAACGAATCAATAGGTTCTAAATGTGACACATATAAGGTGTCATTTTCAAAAACATTTAGTTTTTTTGCAGCAGCTTCTGATAAACCGATTTCGTTAGGCAACAGTAGATCTGAATTTATAACGTTGAGACTTGCTACAATTGAATGGGTTGACTTTGATATCCTTATCCTTGTGAGTGCTTCAAAACCCTCGGAAATACATACGTGACAATCTTCCCGCATGTAAACTACGTTTTCGTTCTGGGTATAGATGCCGAGATGTTTATATTTTAGGATATTTGAGTGTTCTTCCATAGTTTTAATTTTTTGTAGTTTCAAGCAACTATTTTATTTCTTCAATATTATAAAGTTGTGGGATTTCAGCATCCCAATCATAGGTCTCCTTTATGCCTTTCTTTAGTGCTTCTGCACTTTCTTTTTCACCGTGTACAATGAAAATCCGCTCTGGCTTATTTTTTATTTTACTCATCCAATCCATAAGTTCTGCGTGGTCTGCATGTGCGGAAAGTCCTTCAATATTTGCGACCTGCATACTGAATGGCACCCATTTGCCATAAACTTTTAACTCCTTATCTCCTTCCAATAATTTTCTTCCACGAGTTCCTTCAGCTTGGTAACCCACAAAGAGCAAAGTGTTATTCGGGTTTTGCGCTTGGGTTTCAAGGTAGTTGAGCATTCTGCCACCAGTAAGCATTCCACTTCCAGCAATAATGATTTTTGGTTTGTTATCGGTTCTTAATTCCATTGTTTCACGATAGCTGCTTACGACCGTAAAGTGTGAACACATTTCATCACAATCATTGTCTTCCAACCTGTGCCAATCTCTTGTGCGATGGAAAAGTTCCAATACATTCGCCCCCATTGGGCTATCCATTATCATTTGTACTTTTGGGATTTTCTTTTCTTTCAATAATTTCCAAAAAATCAGCATCATTAGTTGGGCCCGTTCTACCGAAAAACTTGGAATGAATAGGCTGCCACCTCTATTGATAGTGTCATTAACCAATTTTTCAATCTGCGGAAGTGCTTCCGCTTCGTCAGGATGAAATCTTCCTCCATAAGTAGATTCTATGAAAAGCACATCCGCTTTTTTTGGTTTTAGAGGTGGAAAGAGCAATAAATCATTGGTTCTTCCAATATCTCCAGAAAAGACAAAACGCTTTCCGTGGACGTCCAACTCGATGAAAGTTGCACCAAGAATATGACCGTTGTATTGGAAACGAGCTCTAATACCCTTAAACAACGGTATCCATTGTGCTTGAGGAATTCCCCTAAAATGTGGAATGGTTTTTTCTACATCTTTTAAATCGTACAATGGTTCAGCAGGACTGTGTTTAGAATAACCTTCTTTGTTGGCTCGCTCGGCTTCTTGTTCTTGAATTTTCGCACTATCGTTCAAAATTATTTTTGCAATGTCCAAAGTGGGATTAGTGCCATATATGGGGCCATTAAACCCTTGTTTTATTAATCGTGGTAAATACCCTGTGTGATCCATATGCCCGTGTGTGAGTAATACAATATCAATTTCCGAAACTTCAATCGGTGGATATTCCCAGTTTTTAAGGCGCAATTCTTTTAAACCTTGAAAAAGTCCGCAGTCAATCAGTATTTTTTTATCTCCTGTGTCCACTAAGTATTTTGAGCCGGTTACTGTTCCTGCCGCTCCCAAAAAGTGGATGTTTATTTTATTGTTTTTCATCTTTATATTATTTATTTAATGTCAACTACAGCAGGAAGCTGAGTTTCCATTTTCTTGTTTCGATTCGTTCAAATCTGCTATTTCATCATATAAATTGCGATAGTCATCTTTAATTAATTTAGCTAAGTTCTTTACGGATTCTGGTTCATTATTTACCATTTCAAGTAATATAACAAAGGCTTCTTCAAGTAGCTTTCTGTCATCTTCCAATGCTTGGTAAAAGGGCTCTAAATCTATGCGGTTCTGTTTTTTCAGTTTATCAGTTTCCAATGGTTCTATTTTTAGATTAAAAATTGATTTAGTTCTTTAATAAATTCTACATAGTTCTTTTGAATCATCGAGAATCTTTTTGTGTCTTGATTTTGGTACTTCTATTTGTTCTAACATATGGGGAGTTTCATGAAGTTCTTTGCATAATACAATACCTTTATCCAATAATTTTGTTTTTTCGGCTTTGGTAAGCGTTGTTAATGCTGTTAAAGGATGTAAGCCTGCTTTATCAATTCTACTTTTTAAACTATTGTTTGCCGGATAATCCCAACTCAATAGCTTTAAACCGGAACACTCTGCATACTGAATAGCATCAGTAGTAAAACGAGTATTAGTGGCAACCCATCCTTGATGAAATTTAGTTTCATGCCCTTTTTGTTTTTCCCACTTTGCCATTACATCCAAAAATCTAGATTGGATATAAAGTGGGATCTTTACATTGCAAAACCTTCTTTGGTCAGAATGAAATTTGCATTCAATCATATAATGATTGTTGTCTTTTTGGGCAATTACATCAACTTCATGTTGTACACATTTCCCTTGAACTATAACTCCAACTTGAGTTTCAAAACCTTCATGATCTAAAATTTTTCCAATAAATTTTTCAAATGGAAAACCGGAAGGGCCCAGTTCCATAATGGCCTTCTTCAATTTATACTTGGAAGCATGTGTTCTAGACTTATTTTTTAACTTTTTAAACGCTAATCTGTATATCTCCTTGGTAGTCATTCCTTGATATAATATTGCATTTATTCCATCTATAACTTCTTGCACTACTTTACCTTCAGCTCCTGATCGCTCCAATGAATTCCTGAGTTTTGACTCATCAAAAAAGGCAGTTTCGCCTGACATCTTAGTAATTGTGATATTTTGACTCATTGTTTATCCTTTTTTACTTTTATGACTTTCAATATGATGGTTCAATATCTGTTTTAAACTATCCAAGTAATCTGAAAAGTTTTCGATAGTGAGTTTCTTTGAGTTATTTTGAGCAATAGTTACAGGGTTTTCATCCAGATTTCGATACAGTTCGGGGTATTCCTGCTCAATCTTTAAAGTAAGCTCATTAATTTCTTTACTAAGCTGTTGTAATCGTTTCATGTATAAGGTTATTTTACATGAATATTTACACTCAAAATCGGAAAGGAAGAATGATTAACTAAGCTTTCGGTAATGCTTGGGGAGAGCATTTTCATAAAGCCACTTCTACCATGAGTAGTCATAGCAATAACATCAGCTTTTATTTTGTCAGCAAATTTCTGAATCCCCCTTTCTTCATTCAACGCATTGTATGTATTGATGGTGCAATTATCTCTTGGACATTTGTCCCTGAAAGCTTGCATGTTGGCTTCTGCTTCATCACTTTCTTGAAAGTGGAATGGCGTATTCACGTTTAGCAAATGAATTTGTGCATTCATTAATTCTGCAAATGCAATCACTTTTTCGAACGATAGATGTACATCTTCTTGAAAAGTAGATGCGAAGACAATGTTATTTACCTCAAATTTTGCAGGCTCATCTTTTAAAACTAAAACAGGGACTTTAGCATTTCGTATTACTTTTTGAGTATTGGAACCTAGAATTTCTTTTGTACCATGAGCACCATGAGATCCCATGATTATAAAATCATGTTGATGGTGTTCAATGTGGTCTATGATCTCCACCTTTCCTTTGTCAAAAACCAAAAATTCTTTTGAAACGATTCCTTCTTTTTCTGCTCGTTTTTTTAATTCATTCAATTCATTTTTCGCTGTTCCAATCTTTGCTTTTGTTTCAGGATATAGCTCTTCCTTTTCTAAAGAAAGTTTTACCCAATCAGTTGGAGTAGCAAGTAAATGCAAAAAGTGAATCTCAGCATTTGCTTTTTTAGCTATTTCAAATCCAATCTCCTCTGCAACTTTGGCACAATCGGAAAAATCGGTTGGTACTAATATGTTTTTCATAGGTTAAAAATTTATCTCATTTCTATTATTTCTCCTTTTTTAAAGAAGTCAACATTTTATTTTTATCGGGTTTAATTATTAATCATTTTTAATAGCTTTTCTAACTCTTGGTTAATGCCATGTTGTTTCACAACCTGATCAAAAGGAGTTAGTAAAAGTTGATTATTAAAAAATCCGATCATTTTATTTTTTTCTCCTTTTAAGAGTTCATCTATTGCAGCTACACCTGACCTAATGCCTAACATTCTATCAAAAGCCGACGGACTTCCACCTCTTTGTACATGGCCTAATTTGGTAATTCTAAGGTCCACTATTGAATTGATGGCTCTAATTTTTGCCGCCACTTGTTCTGAGCCAATTTCATCGCCTTCAGAAACCACTACAATGAAGGCATCTTCTCCTTCATAGCGACCTATTTTTTGGATCATAGAAGAAAAATCAGTCTGACTTTCGGGAATTAGTATGGCATTGGCAGCAGCACCAACCCCTGAATGAATGGCAATGTATCCCGAATCCCTTCCCATAACCTCAATTATAAATACCCGATCATGCGATTCGGCAGTATCCTTAATCTTGTCGATATTTCCAATGGCAGTGTTTACTGCAGTGTCAAACCCAAGAGTGTAATCTGTTCCTGATAAATCATTATCAATAGTGCCGGGAATTCCAATACAAGGAATATCACTTATTTCAGAAAAGACCAATAGACCATTAAATGTTCCATCGCCTCCAATAGCTATTAAAGCACCTATATCATGTTCCTCAAGTGTTTTTAAGGCAGCTTTTCTCCCCTCTATGGTTCTAAAGCGTTCGCTTCGGGCAGTTTTGAGAATCGTTCCTCCAACATGAACTTTCTTTTCTAATTCACTTATAACCAAATGCACAATATTTCCATTGATCATTCCATCAAAGCCTTTTTGAATACCACTTAGTTTAATTCCATTAGAATCGGCAGCTTTTGCAATACCATAAATGGCCGCATTCATTCCGGGAGAATCTCCACCGGAAGTAAAAACCCCAATATGTCTCAACTTATCCTTCATAATTACAGTTGCTCTTTTATTTCGCCACATTTTGGCATTTTTTCTCCTAAGTATGGGTTGTTGATCTCTTTGCTGTCACTGATCCAGTAGGCACCTATGCCATCAAATGCCATTGGGCAATAGATAGCATAAAGCCTTTTATTAATTTTTAAATCAAAGCTCTTTACAGTGCAATAAACTATTTCGGAAATATGGCTGAAATATGACTGTTTCTCTATTAGTTCAGTAAGATGTAGCATCTCCGACAACTTCTTGGTGTATAAAGAATCATGTTGTTGCCAGGCTTTTTTACCTTCTGCTGCCAACGATTGTTTACCCACCTGTTCTACCTTTTCTTTCATCTGAGTTGTCAGACTATTTATTTTTGTGAGATCCGACTCGAAAAAAGCACTTTTAAGTTCAAGATAGGACTCAATAACAGCTTCTAATTCTTTCTTTATTGAGTCTCCAAGTAAATAAGGTTCTTCCAAAAGCAGAATATCTTGATGTGCAAATTCATCCTTCAGAGATTGATGTTGCTCATGCATGTTACCAGCTACTTTCTCCTCATCTCGACGATCTTCATTTTTTTCATGAGGATGCCCTATATCCATAATTCCTTCTTCAATCGCTTCATGATTTTCACTATCATGATCGCTGCTACTATTGTTGCCACAGCTCCCAAATAGAAGTGCAACAGAGAAGGAAATAATTATCGAAATTGATTTTAATGTATTCATATTGATTGCTTTAAATTATTTTTTCCATAGAACCGATCAAAAAATACACAAGCCGTTAAGTCTCCTGTAACATTTACCGCTGTTCTAAACATTCCTAATAATCGCTCTACACCAATAATGATTATAATGCCTTCGGCAGGAATGCCTGAACTACTTAATACCGAAGCGAGAATAACAACACCACCTCCAGGAATAGCAGGCGTACCAATAGATGCTGCAACAATTGTTATGACAATTACAATAATATTCAGGATGCTCATTTCTAAGCCATAAGCTTGAGCGATAAACAGAGTTGTTATGGTTTGATAGAGAGCAGTTCCATCCATATTTACTGTAGCACCAATGGGAATAATGAAGTTGCTGATGGACCTATCTAACTTTAGATCCTTCTCGGCAGTTTTTAGTGATAAAGGCATTACTGCTGCTGAACTTGTAGTGGAGAATGCCAATAGTTGAACGTCTTTGATCTTTTTCAAAAAGCTAAAGGGATTCGTTTTACCTAAGAGGGCGGCAATTAGTAAATAAATCCCAACCAGTATTAATAATCCAAGAAGCACAACCAGTACATAATAACCTAAACCTGCCAGAGAGCTAAGACCAACACTTGAAGTTAATTGAGCCATTAAGCCAAAAACTGCAATAGGAACCAATAACATCGCCCATTTAACTACGATCATACAAATTTCTTGAACTGCCCCTAATAGCAACTTCACTGGCCTTAAAAAGTTGATTGGAAGAGAAAGTACTGCAATGCCAATAATGACGGTAAAGATCACAATGCTAAGCATTTCTCCACTTACCATAGATGCCAAAGGGTTTTCAGGAAGAAGATTAGAGATCATGTTGGGAACATCATTCAATTTAAATGACAATTCTGCATTTTCACTTCCTAATGAAAGAGCCGCTTCATGTTCTTCAATCGCTTGTTCGTGTAGAAACCTTCCCGGTCTGAAAAGCATGGATAGCACAACACCTATGGATACAGAAATAACAGTAGTTGAAACAAAATACAACAATACGCCTCCTCCCAATCTTTTCAAATTCTCCTTGTCGTTGCTCGCAATACCAATAATTATAGAAGCAACAATTAGTGGGATCATGATCATTTGAACCAACTTCAGGAATAGAATACCGGGCAATGCCAACCAATTGCCTAAAGTATCGGCCGTAGTTTTGTTTACCCAACCATTTTGAGGACTTAACAATAAACCCAAACCAACGCCTAAGAATAAGGCAATAATTACTTTTAGCCATAGTTTTCCTTCTACCATTTTTTGCAGGTAGCTATTCAAGGAAGTTAAAGTCTTCAATTCTGTGTCAAACATGTTTATTATTTAATAGTCTATTTAAACAGACCTCTTTCTTTTAGTTTTCCGATCTTTTTGCTCAAATAGGTCAAGGGTCCTTTTATCTCAAAAGCTCCATCTCCCGAAGCATATTGACGAGCATATTTATCAATTAACGGATAGGCAATAGAAACATCATTTTCAGACAGATCCAATTGAAGTAATTCTTCTTTAAACTGTGAGTAGGATTTATAGCCCATAATGTTGACCACTTCTAAGTAAACCGTATCTTGTTGTAATTCAATATTTATTTTCTTGTCAGGAACAGCTCCTACTGTTAAATAATAATAGTGTTCCTGATGCTGAACGGTTGAAAACAGAATAGTATCCTCCTTATTCATTTTAATTTCAAAATAGCCATTAGCATCCGTAGTAGTCCCTTTTTTACTGCTCAGATTATAAATATTCACATAACTCAACAACATAATTGAGTCGGCACTGCAACTGACAGTACCGCTTATTTTTGTTCCATAAATAGAGGTCTGAGCCTTTAGTTCACTAGAAGAAAATAGAAAAAGGCTTAATAGGAGTATTCCTGTGTATGCGATTTTTTTCATTTTAATACATTTAAAGATTCATTAGTCTTTTTGATTGAGTTTTCTGCACTCTTTTCAATCCCTGTTAATGCTCTTATGGCATCGATCGTTTCAGGAATAACTATAGCCTGGTTATCTACCACATAAGCGTAAAACAATTCATCATCTACTACCTTTAGCATATCTTGCCAAAGTGCCACTTCATACATATCTCCGTAAGGTCTGCCTATAGAAAGCATCCATTCCTTAATGGTATTATTGGCTGTTAAACCGTCTTTGTAATTAATTAATTTAATTCTCGTAGAGGTTTTAAATGCGGCCAGTACTTCTTCTTTGGAGGCTTTTTTGGTCAACTGCACATTCCAATAATGCAAGTGACTTAGTGTTTGAGGCACCTTTACCGCAGTAGTAATAACATCCAAATCAGCATCTACCGTTTTTGCATCAGGTCCTTGATGACTTGGAATTTCCTTCTCGGGAACTAAGGTATTCATGATGCCACCCAAATGGCTTTCCCATGGGTCTGTAGCTCTTCGTAAAAGGGTTCCTCGGGCTTTCTTCAGCAAACCTGCTTTTTTCAATGCAGTTAGCGTACGAAGAATGGACGTTGTATTACAGGAAACTACTCTTGTAGCATCTAACCCAATGGCAGATTCATAATTATTCTCTGCACTAAAAGAATGTCCTGTTACTTCATGTTTTTCTCCCCCATGAACAATGAATTTTCGATTTGCTGTTTTGTATTTCTCTATGTTCTTAGCAGCAACATTTTTTGGAGTACAGTCTACAATAAGATCTGAATTTGCTATTAAATCATCCAAATTTCCTCTTATTGGAATACCTGCAGCAGTCATTTGGTTCTTATAGTTATCATCAAAAGCGAAAACAGCATATTCTTTTTCAACGGCCATCTTTATTCGCCAATCTGAGATCACATCACAAACGCCTATTAATTCCATATCGTTTTGTAAAGCAACGGCATCTGCCACTCGTTTGCCGATTACCCCATATCCATTAATTCCTATTCTAACTTTATTCATTTTCTTGTATTTATAGTGATGTAATTTTTAAGTTTTATCATTTTTTAGGGTATGAATATTATTGATGTTGGATAATCCAAAAACAACTAAAACGAAACTCTGACCGATCTCTAACATCACTATTAACTTTGCAGATAAGCTCACAGGAACAATATCTCCGTAACCAATAGAGGCAAAAGTGACTACACTGAAGTAGAAAAAATCGAAAAGTTGATTAAAGTAATTTGCGGTTGAATAATTTTTTATTCCTTGAAAGGAATTTGAGTCAGCTGCGTACAAACAAGTAAAGTCTGCCGAGTAAGAAAGGATTATCAGGAATACAAGGAGTCCAAAAATCCACAGCAGCTGTGTAAATGAATGGCACTTTTTTATTGATTTATTAACCTGTTTAAAAGTAAAAAAGGTAAAATAAAAAGTTTTGATAAGAGCAATAATAACAACTAAGTAACTCGTCCACAAAACTGCATGGTCAGCAAATTGCATAAGGTAGATATACACGATAGGAATTGCTAATGCAATTAAATAAGAGGGACTCATTTGTTGAAACAGCCCAATGAAAAATGTACTTGACGATTCTTGTTTATTATTCAAAACTTATTTTTTTAGTTATATCTTTAATTAGAGTTTTAGCATTGCTTCTTGGTCCCATTTTTAAAAGAAACAAGGCAGTTAGGATGGAAACAATACCGATTAAAATGAAAGGAGCATTTCCATTTAAAACAAATACTGCTGAGCCAATTAATGGGCCTATCATTTGACCAATTCCACCGAAAGAAGATTGCATACCAAATGCCCATCCTGAAGAGCTTGAGCTTTTTAGTGATACTTGAGCCAGTATGTTGGGAACTATAAAAGAAGTTCCCAAGCCAAACAAGCCAATAGCTAATAATATAAACCATTTGCTTTGAGCAAATAGAAAGAGAGTTAGCACAACACCTGAAACTAAAAAGCCGACAATTATTTGTTTATTGAACCCTTTAATAAGTAAATGCCCCCATTTTGCTACGATAGGTTGAAAAACAGCCATCACTAAACCACAAACAAGCAAACTCAATCCGATGAAGGAAACCGTAAACTCTACTGAGCCTTTTAGTTGCAATATAATTACAGTTTCAAAAGCCGTAATAATGAACTGAATAATTAAAGAAAGCAATAACAACTCTTTATATTGAGCCCATTTGCCGGGAGGGAAAAGCATTTTATTTCGTGGCTGCTTTATTTTCGTTAATCCTTTATCTGTTTTTAAAATGAAAATTGCAACGAGCAATGTAAACAAGCCTATCAAAGCAAGAACTACGAATGGTACACTAAACCGATCTAAATTGAGGTGGAATGATTTTATCCAAATATGGATATCGCTTTCAATTAATAAAGCACTTAAGGCAGGTCCAATGATGACTCCAATACTTACAGCAGAGCCTGCCCAAGCCATTGCCTTAGTACGATCTGCTTTATCCGTAATATCACTAATGTTTGAAATTACTACAGGCACTAAAAAGGAAGAAAGTAAACTGCCTACAATTCGAGAAAAATAAAGCATTTCAATACTTGTACTAAATCCAATCAAAAGCTGCATTAACACAAAGCCACCTAAACCAAGAAAAATTAAAAATCTCGGTCCAATCCGATCCGATATATTTCCCCAAAAAGGTGCCGTAAAAACCAAAGTTATTGGATAAATAGCTGTAAGTATTCCAAAATGAAAAGCAACTTGATCGGCAGTTAAAGTTGAATCGTTGAGTTGTTCAATAAAATACGGAAGAACGGGCAACAATACTCCATAACCTAACATAACCACAAAAAGGCAAATAAGTAATAAGAGAAAATTTTGTGATGATAAATTAGTTTTCATTCGTCTCTAATTTACTTAGGATTTGACGATTACTATTTTTAATTGATTTTTGCCAATATAAATGTTCATAAAGGCTCGACCAATACATACCAAAACTGAAAGCAAAGAGCAATTCTTCTAGTGGTACGCCAAAGATTAAAATACTACTCAGCTCATTTAGGTTCCAATAAAGCACAACATAGTTAGGATAAAATGGAAGAATGCTTCCAAAATATATAAAATACAAAACAGTGAAAAGGAGGCCTCCAACCCAAATATTACTTTTAAGGTCGGGGCGACAGTATAAGGTGAACAATGCACCTATAAACAAAGCCAATACTCCACAGTAGATGTGATTAAGGTTGGTGAAATAAGCGAATAAAATAAAAATAGCCAGTGGCACAAAAAGAATAAATCGGTGCAACTTGTGGCGAGCATGATTCCGCTCCTTAGTATCAATTTCTAAAATTGTTTGTTTAAAAACAAGTTGATACAGCACCGAACCGATACCGCCGATAGCAAAAGAAAAAATTATACTTTCAATATCAAAACCTGTTCTTACTGCCAAGTCAAAAAGAGAAGGAGGAAACCAATATTCCGGCACAAATAGTGGCTCTGTAAGTCCGAAAGGAGCTGTTATTAAGCTCATTTTGAGCATAACCTTTCTAAACGCAGGTTTGAATCGATAGATTACCCACCACACCACTAATATTATTATAGACCAATTGAACCAAACGTATTGCATTTTTATTCCACTTTACTTTATTTTTATTCTCCTTTTTTTCTTAATAATTAAGCTATATTGTTGTTTTCATACTTTATGATTAGCGTTTAACCACAACAAGATCCTCCTGTTTTTTTACCCACTTCTTTTCCGGCAATACTATAAGCACCAGCATTTGTTAAAGCATGCTGCAACTGCTCTGTATTAATAGTATGATTCGCTTCTATAACTGCTTGAGGAGGGGTTAAACTTACATTTACAGTATTTACACCATCTATCTGTCTCAATGCTTTTTCAACATTTTGGACACATCCTCCACAGCTCATTCCTTTAATTTCAATTTGTTGTTTCATCTTTTTTAATTTTAAATTGATTGAATATTTTTCATTTTTGTTCTAATTAATTTTTTAGTCTGTTTCCATTCCCATTGGCATATTACCTTCATCGTCTGTGTGTGAAATCATAAAGTACCGTTCTGCAACAAGTATTAGAATTATTCCAATTGCCGCTACAATTAGTACCAATGGATCGTTGAGGTATTTAATGTAAAGAAATGCTGCGAGTATAACGATGTCTAACACAATGGCTATTACAGGTATGATAGGCATAAAATCAACCTTTTTCCTTAGGTGGCGGAAAAGCCCCCAATGAATGGCAATATCCATGATTAAGTAAAAAATAGCTCCAATAGAAGCAATCCTTGTTAGGTCTAGAAGAGCGGTCAGTATAATGGCAAGAGAAACAGTCAATAGGAGAGCGGGATTTTTAAAATTCCCCATTCTATTTATAGAAGGTACTTGTTTCATATTGCTCAACATGGCCAATAAACGAGATGCTGAAAATACACTAGCTAGCACTCCTGAAAAGGTTGCTACAATGGCTATTGCTATGGTAATCCATGAGCCCCATTCGCCAAAAACAGGTTTGGCAGCAGCAGCTAAAGCATAGTCTTTTGCTTCAATTATTTCCGGTATACTTAAGCCTCCTGCTACCGCCAACGCCAACGCCACATAAATTAGCGTGCAAATAAGAATGGAAAACACAATGGACCTTCCAAGATTTTTATGTGGGTTTTTAATGTCGCCACCTTGGTTTGTGATTGTTGTAAATCCTTTGTAAGCAAGAATAGATAAGGCCAACGCTGCTAAAAAGGCAAACCCTTGAGGCAAAGCTTCGGTATTTTTTGGAATATAACTCCCGGTAATATCTGCAAAGCCTGAAACTACAAGACCGGCGATGGCAAGCAACGCTATTCCTGCTACTTTTATAATTGCAGTGATTGTTGCCGTTGAACCGATTGCTTTATTTCCTAAAACATTAATAATGTATGCCACAACTAAAAGAAGAACACCAAGAATGGGAGCATAATTGGCAAATCTCTCAGGAAATAACCGTAGTGTGTAAGCCCCAAAAGTACCTGCTACCAAACTTTCTGAAACCACCATGGATATATACATTAGTAATGAAAAGAGCCCTGTTGTGGTTCCAGGTCCGTATGACTTATTCAAAAACTTAACTACACCACCTGAGGATGGATAAGCATTTGAGAACTTTACGTAAGAGTATGAACTGAATCCAACTACAACAGCACCGGCAATAAAAGCAATCGGAAATAGATCGCCTACTAGCTCTGCTATTTGCCCCATAAGCACAAATATTCCAGCTCCAATCATAACCCCAGTACCAAGAGATATGGAGCTAAGTAGAGAAAGCTTATCATTTTTACCTGTTTTATCTTCCATCAATATTCTATTTCTTTTCGTAATTAGTAGAAGGTGTTGGTTTAAAGCTTCTAATGATTAGTCGGTTGCTATTGGTTATTATAGTATTTAACTCAGGTTGAATTCCCTCTACTTCAGCCAAGCGAAACAATACATTCTTATATCCATTTATTTGTTTCCTAAAAGGAAAAACAATATTATCAGGTTCGAGGGCACTTGTAGCTACTTGATAGAGTAAAGGCTGAAATTGATGGAAATTATTTTTATCGAATAGCACCAACTGAACCTTTTTATGTTTCAGTTCTTCAACTAATGCTAAACCGGCAAAACCATCGCCAATAATAACAATTCTAGGCATGTTCGACTTAGGCAAGCAAATGTTTTCTAGCGTTTTACAAGCTTTCGAATCTGTTGGAATTGTATTATCGTGTCGCATTTCTTGCTATTTTATCTTTTAGTAATGATTACTGTTGCTTCATGAATGCATTAGCCCCATCTTTTGAAGCAAAGTAAAAAACACTTCCACTATTTTTATCTTGAACAATAACGGCTGATGCTTTATCAACCTTTGTATCAGCAGTTGGATTTCCTCCAAAACGCACATCATTCAAATTATTCTGTAGTTTTTCAATACAGTTTTCGCAGCAACCATAATAAGTAATACCACTTACATCGATGGGTATTTGTGAAACTCCCATATATCTGTCGTTTACCATACATACTTTTTCGTTGGGAACAATCTCATAGTTTGAAATAAGGTCTGATGATACTTCAGTTGATTTTGGCGATTCTTCTGCTTTCTTATGTATCGGGTTTTCTGTTTTTTGCTTTTCCTCATTAGTGCATGAAGAAAGCATAAGTAAAAGCATTGAAAATATAAATAGACTTATCAGAACTTGTGAGGCATTGGTTTTCACTTCTGGAATTGCTTCAACTTTTACTCGAGTGTTAATTTTATTAAAATGGATCTGTTTCATAAGTTTTATTTTTAGGTGTTTAATTTCTTTCTTCAATATATTGTACTGCCTCTTTTACTGTTAAATTCCTCGTTGCATTCCCAGCACGCACATAAAATAAAGTTTTATTTTGATGGTCTAAATAAACAGGCTTAGTTGAAGGTTCAACATGAATAATGCAGATGATCTCACTACCTAATTCGTAAAACCTAACGGAGCAATGCTTGCAGTGGTTGTTACCAAAATTAGCAGTGATTAAATCGTAAAATCTTCGTTCAAATCCATCTGAATTTTTCTGTCTAAGTGTGTCAAAATCTTTTTTGAGACCCAATATTTCTCCATCATCTTTTACACCAATAATTAACTTACCACCTTCCGCATTTAGAAAACCCGCAATCGTTTTTGCAATAACAAGTTCCAATTCATTGTTAGTGGTCTTTAAATTATAATCGTACCGAAAAGATGATTTAAATTCGACAAAATGACTTTCTCCTTCTT
Organism: Acidiluteibacter sp.; assembly: GCF_055129545.1. NCBI lineage: Bacteria > Pseudomonadati > Bacteroidota > Flavobacteriia > Flavobacteriales > Cryomorphaceae > Acidiluteibacter > Acidiluteibacter sp. Next base: position 253,689 of record NZ_JBSRUB010000026.1, read on the forward strand.
TTATTAAAGTTTGTGCATCATTCTCTAATAATTTGTTTTGTTTTTTTACGATTTTCCTTTGCTTCAGTAAGCTATTCCAATAAATACCCGATATCATTCCTATTATGCCCCCAATAATTATAAATACATAAGACATCGGAAGCATTTGGAAAGAGAACGAGTAAAAAATTTGAGCTGCAACATTGTCCCACAATTCAGCCGCTTTGAGTTGCTTACTTTGTGCTGTAAAACCCACCATAAACAATGGGTGTAGTAGAAAGTAAAACACAGAAGCACCCAACAAAGAATGAAGTACAATTATTTTTATGGAGTAAATCTGTTTTCCTATTTTCACTTTCTATCTTACTTTATTAAATTGATAATTAAAGAGGAATAATTAATAAACCATTCATGGAGTATCGATTATTAAGCTATTGATTTTGGTCGTTTAATTATTATCTAATGTAGCCATGTTCTAAGTTGAGAATCGAATTGCGATCGTCAAATTGATTATTAAATATTTTATTGAAGCTGTATGCCAAACCAATTTGAACTCGGTGTTGACTAGTTCCTAACAATTTTTCCAAACTCCCATTATTCACAGTGTATCGGTATTGAAAAAGCACATCAAAATTATTTCCAATGCGATAAAACAAATTTCCAATAGCTAAAAGCTGTTCTGGGGTATTAGTAGTTTCAGTAAATGATTTATAGCCCCCACCAATACTAAGCTGAAAGTTTGGTCGTTCTAACTTTCTATTGAGGTAACGCAACATACCAAAAACCGCTGTACTTCTGCTTCTTGTGTATGTTGAGTAATCACTTATTTCTGAAATATCCCTAAACCCGTTATTATAAATTGTCTGAACCTTTAGATCAATAAAATGAACCGGATCAGGCTTAATATTAATTTTGGCATAACCAATCAAATTTTTCAAAACTTCATCAGAAGTGGAATTATTAATTGTCCTATTTACTATAAAATTATTTGAGCTGAACCCAATCTCTGATAAAAAATTTCTATCCCAAACTTGGCTTTCAGGCACCTTATAGATAACAGAACCTCCAATTCCGTTTATAGCAAAATCATTAGGGTCTTCAAAATCTTGATAATTTTCGCCATGCACAGTTATATATAATCGATTAGCGATTATTCGTGTATATTCAATCACATTAGCATATTGATTGTCTTCTGTATTCAATCCATTTGAAAAGGGATTAAGTACATAATTGTACAGTAAGGCATCATCATCTCGGATGGTTGAAAATTGACCTAAAATAGTTTGCGTCGTAGAACGACCGATCTTAATAATATTTTTTTTATTTTCTAATTTAACCATTACTTGGTTATAAAAAACCTGTCCCAATCCACTATTTGCGTCAGGAAATGAAAGACCCAATACCATTTGCCCTCTCCAGCCATTATATAGTTTTTGTTTTGCCCCAATCATAAAGTAAGAATCAGAAAAATCACTTAATACTTGATCTCCTTCATTTAAAACCGGAATCGCTAACTGAGATTTTCCTTTATTAAAATAAGCATTTCCGGTAGCAACCGTTTTCATTCCAATTTCAATCTCAGGCGTTAAATCTTCTCCACCATTCTGAGCCAATGCCGGCAAAACAAGCAGCATTGTAATTGCTATTATCAATCTATTCTTCATAATTGAGTTATTATCTTGTTTATTTATTCGTCTAGTGCAATCTTTGGTAATTTATCATCTCCAAATAGCATTTTCTTCATATCATCATCCATTAGCATCTCATTTTTAAACATCTTATTTCCGCTATGTTTACTAATAATTAACTCATCCGCAGGTAGGTCTTCATAAACCATAGCTAATAAATTGCCTCCAGGATACATCCCATTATTAGTTACTTTTCTTGTATCGTGATCATGGAAAGTCCAAATTCCACGATTATTGCCTTCTATAATTATATCAAAGGTCTTTCCAGGTGTTAGCGGTACTGTATTTCTTTGCCAAGGATTTTCTAAGGCGATTCCATCATCAGCAACCATCCAAAAATCATGACCATGCAAATGTAAATGATGCGTTTCAGCACCGGCATTAATTAACCTTACTCTAATTTTTTCGCCAGACTTAATGAATAAGTAAGGTGTTTCAGGATATGACTTGCCATTGACTGTAAACCAATCTGCTTTTGGCAAATCTGCAGGTGCTTTCCTGCTTAATGCGTAGGGTGGTTTCCATCCATTTTCTAAAGACTTTTTAAGTTGGTCAGAATTATTAAACACAGCCCAACGCTCTGCATCAAACCGTCCATTTTTCATGAGGTAACTTCTCTCCTTCATTCGCTCCAACATTTTATTCATTTCGTTTCGAATATAATTCACATCGTGAGATGAATAGATAAGTGTATATTCTCTTTCATAAGGGAATCTCTCTTTAATGGAGTCTTCAGGGTCTTCAACAATTATACTCCCAAACATTCCTGCCTGCATGTGCATTACTGTTCCCCAATGGCAATGATAAAAATGAGTGCCAACAGGCTTTGCTTCAAATTCATAAACAAACTCATTATTTGGCATTACCGGCAGTTGACTTACAAATGGAACACCATCCATTCTCCAAGGGACATAGATGCCATGCCAATGTATAGTATGGTTAATATCAGTCTTGTTAATAAATTTAACCCTTACTTTGTCTCCCTTCTGCACTCTAATTTCAGGTCCGGGTATAGAATCATTAAATGCTAATGTATGATATTGAAAACCAGGTGCAGGTTCATGAATCTTTATATCTATATACAATTCAAATTCTTTCCACTCTCCATTTTGCTTAAATGCTAATGGTTCAGGCTGCTTTTCGGCAGCTATTTTTTTTGATTCGCTTGATAGTAGATTCCCGGGAAAAAATACCATACCGGCAGCACTTAAAGCCCCTGTTGCTATAAAATCTCTTCTTTTCATCTTTTCTTTTTTATTTTTTTGGAAGTGTAGCATTATAAAATCCGGCAATACAAGCCCCAATTAACCAGCTTAATATAAACGTTTGCACAATACCAATACCCGCTTCCCAAAGGGGAACATCCATTCGTATGATAGTTGAAACATCTAAACCATGTAGTAAACTGTTAAAGAAATCAACCGTGCCGCTATGACCAACGGTTATCATCAATAGCATGCAACCGGCATATAGAAGTGTTCCTGTTAAACCAAAGGCTAATCCGAATTTTCTAACATTAATGGGAGTGTTCATGGCTATTTTGTTTTTTAGTTTCTGAATTTTCATTTTTATGGTTTTGCCCGTGCCCTCCATGATGCGGCATTAATAAATGACAAGCGAACATGGCGATAATAAAGATGAACAGACCCCAATTACTACTCAGCCCCAATGCGGGTGCAAAAAAAATAAGCAGCAAAGGGATTGAGCATCCAATAATCATCCAAATCATTTGTTTTCCCATTATATTATAGTTTACAATTCATTCTATTATTCTTTAAAGCATCTTCTGAGGCAGGCAATCCCGAAATCTTCATCGCATAAACAATAATATATTCCATTTCCTTCTCGCTGTCTTTCCAATATCCCTGCTCGCTTCATTATATCCAAGTGCCTTGAAGTACTTGCTTGTTCTAGCTTTAATGTCTCATAAATGGTTTTCACTTTAAGCCTTTTCGTTCCGCAGTTGCATAGCAAGTTAAAAATTGAAAGTCTGACCGGATGACCAATGGCTTTAAACTTTTCTGCTAAGCTTTCAAAACTATATTGAGTTTCCGCCATGATTGAGTAGTCAAGAGGTAAATTCTTAATTTATTAATGAATTTCTAAATTCCTCTTTCTTTCAAGATATTCCTGAGTAGTATACTCTCCAGAAGCATACTTTCTTTTTAATAAATCTAAAGCTGATTCTTTCTTTTTACGTTGTCCAGGAATATCCTCCGGAATGGCAAAAATCCAAAACAGTAATACTACCCAAATGATCCACCATATAAGGTGCATACCCCAAAAATGATAACCTTCATGAAAAAAGTGCATAATGATTGATTTTATGCAGGAAAGTTTCTTCCCTGCTGATTAATTTATTTTTTTTCGTGTATTGTGTAATTTCCAACTTCCCTAAGTATTTGTTGCAAATAATTTGTCTCTATCTTTTCTTTCATTTTTATAGCAGTTGCCCCTAAAGAATTCGATGAAATTTCTACCTTATCTATTAATGGATGTGATTCAAGTATTTCTTTGACTTTCATGATACACCCTCCACCACTTATTCCATCAATTTGATAGTTTTTTTTCATTACAATGTTTATAATTATTGCCGGTCAGAACAATTGTAATTCGTGGCAAGTTGTCAATTATTTTTATTGATTAAAACCTTTTTGCGCTCTTCAAATTCTTGTGAATCTATCACTCCCGCTGCAAGTCTTTTTTTAAGAATATCAATAGGTGCATTCTTTTTTCTTTGCCAGGGGATATCATCGGGAATGGCAAAAACCCAAAATATAATTACTACCCAAATAATCCACCAGAATAGGTGCATTCCTCCAAAATGATAACCTTCATAAAAGTGCATAATGTCTATTTTTAATACTATACAAGTATATGACTATGTAAATAGATGGCTTTGTCATTTGTTGTATTTTACTTGTCCAATCTCAACTCCTATATTCATTATAATACAATGAAACATTTAATGTGTATGAAAAGAATGTAACTAAATAAAAAAAGTATACCAATACAAAAAAAACGAAAGCTTGTACTAGTATACTTTTAAGAAATTAATAAACTAAATTATTGCTAAGGTATTTTTCAATTCCTCCTTTTTAGTACGGATTGTATAATCTCTATTTTTAGATCTCCAGTTATTTGTTGGAAGTAATTATCCAACTTTAAGTCTTCGGGATTTACATAAAAATTCATGTTTAAAATACAAGAATAAAATTCTCCAAAAATATGCTCTAAATGCCCTCTTCCAACAATTGCTAGCTCATCATTTTTATCTTTCAAAAATCCATTTAACTCAAAGTCTTGAGGTGGATGTTTTACCGTTCTAATTTGGTCAATTCCAAGCCTGCCATTTAATTCTACTTTATTATATTTTAGCTTTCTCAACGCAGTATCAATGGAGTCTATTCCTGTTCGTAAACTCGACCTGTCTAAAAGTAACTTGAAGGTCGCATTGTCATAATTTAAAATAACAATTAATTCTTTACTAACCGCAGTTAATATAGAGTCGTTTATCACTAAGGTGATATGAATTAGCCCATTATCTGTTCCATATACTTCTTGTGCATTAGTATTTAAACTAAAGATTGTAAAGAATAAAACTAGTGCAACTTTTGTCAATTTATTTTTCATTCTTATTCAGTTGAATATTAAATTTAACCTCATCAAATTTTATCCAGAGGAACTCTTGTCCCAACTTCAAGATTTTTATACTCTTTAAGTGTCATTTCTGTTTCTTTCTTAAATTGCTTAGATAGTGCTGAAAGGCTCTGATATCCTACAGAATAGGCGATTTCACTAAAACTCAATTGCCCCTCTTCTAGTAGTTCTTTAGTTCTCTCTATCTTTAGGATTACTTGATAGCGATCTATGCTCATTCCTACACTCTCGTGAAAGTTTTTACTAATTAGATTGTAGCTTTTATTTAGTTTCCGCTCTAAATAATTAGAAAGTTTTTCTTCATGAAAAGTGTTCCAGACATAGTATATTACCCATTTTTTTATCTGCTCAGATAGAATAAGCCTCGGATCTTTAATTATCTCAAAATCGTTTTCGCAAATAGAGTCTATTATTTTGGTTCTTGAAATTAATTTTGAATCATACTTAATTACTATTCGCCCCAATTGTATCTCAAGAATCTCTGCACCGGTATTCCTCAACTCAATAGTTAAGACCTTTACACAACGACTACAGATCATTCCTTTTATTTTAAATTCTTCTACTTTCATAATTTATAAGTTGAGAGTTTATAAAACAATGTAATAACTTTATCTTTTCTAGTTTAGACAATATAATATCAGTATGAATCACCAATTAGAATTTTAATAGTCTCTGAGGATTTACTATTTTGTTAATTTAAATTTAATTGTACTTTTCGAAAAGTTTAATCATTAATCTAAAACTAATATATCCCTCATTGCGTTGGGTAGGAATTAATTGAATCCCCCCACCAACACAATAAGAAAAAAAACTACAGTTACTCTTAAAATTTCATTAGTCAGCATTTAGGATTTCTTTTACAGACCCACATTTTGACATTTCCAAACCTAGGTAAGGGTTGTGAATTTCTTTATCATTTGAAAGCCAATAAGCTCCCTCGTTATTGTTTGCCATAGGACAAAACGTAATGTATATTTCTCCTTTAGAGATGTCATTATCCTTAATTACTTTCGTCATTTCAGCACTTAACGTAACAAAAATGTCTCGTTGCTCTTTAAGTGATTTTGTAGCTGAAAGTTTTTTAGCTTCTTGCTGTGCAACACCTGCACCTTGAACTCCTTCTAATAGTTCATAAAGTTGTGAAGATCTTTTTTTTGCATCGATAGCATTATCAGCGGCCAACGCCTCATTGATCTGGGTATAAGAATTATAGGCGATAGTTAGTTGCTCATTTTTAAAAGTTGGACCTATTTTATGCTCACTACTATGTTCCATTTCTTGCTTTTGATGGCTCGAATGGTCATGTTGTGCATAAATACTTGAGCCAGATAGTAGGGCAGAAAGTACGATGAGTGTTTGTTTGATTTTTACTGTTTTTTTCATGGTGTATTTATTAAAAGGTTTAAAATTGAATGATTGAAATTATTCAGCATGAAGCTGGGAGTTACTATGTTGATAATTAATATGTCTAAGTGTCTTTTGAAAAGAGTTTATGGATTTAAGAGGCTATTAATATATAGGGTGAGTTCTTCTCTTTCCGACTTTGATAAAGCAGCCTCTTTGTGAATTATCAAATAGGAGGGAAGTGGCATTTTCTCGTCTTTAACCTGATTTACAATTGAATTCAATTTTAGATTTTTCATTCGTGACGAATAACTATTGAATTCAGAAAAGTTAAGTTCAGACAACCCTTCATCAATGTGGCTCTGTAAAAACATACCAACTGGCTGAATATAGCTGTACCAAGGGTAACTGGTATTGTTACTATGACAGTTGTAACAGGAGGTTTCTAAAATACTTTTTACCGACAAAGGAGGATTGTAAATCCTTATGAAATCGTCTTTCGAGACAATGTCACTTTTATTGCGTTGAATAGGAATAAACTGAATTCCTACCAACACAATAAAAAGTGTAACTATTATTTTGCCTTTTAATTTCATTAAATAGCTTCAATTGTTTCTTTTACAGCACCACACTTCAACATTCTACTTCCAAATAATGGGTTTTTAATGTCTTCAGATAAACTCAACCAAGCACCACCTTTTCCGCCATCAAACATCGGGCAATATTGCATGTAAAGAGTTTGGTCAAATCCAGTCATTTTGATGAAATCTGATATGTCATTACTAAGCATAGCAAAATGCTCTCTTTGATGCTCGATCTCACTTTTAGCAATATGCTCGCCATGTTCTTTGATAACTTCTATTAATTCCGACATTTCTTTTCTTTCTGTTTCAGATAAGTCTTCCTTACTAAGATCATTTAGAGAAGTAACCAACTCATTGGCAGCTTTGCTTGCACCGTCTTTATTGTCATCTACCAACGCATTTTTAACAGCCAGGTAATGGTTGACTACCATCGAAGCTGCTGTCGATTCACCAGTTGCTGTTTCTGTATGAGCAGTTTCAGCGTGATTATTTTCCATAGAATTGTGACTGTGATCCTCTTCACTGTTGTGGTCATTTGAACTAGATCCACCGCATGCAGTTAAAGAAAGACTAAGTCCAAAAACGATTAGCATTAGTGAGGTTAATTTTACTTTTTTCATAATTTATTGGATTAAAGATTAAAAAATTGGATGATAAAAATTATTATAAATAGTGTAATGGCAGTCCCATAGAATATTCGGGATACCCAAACTTTAAACGTTGATTTTGGTTTATTTCCTTCTGTGTTGCAGCAGTCTTTCATTTCGCTTATTGTTTTACCTCTCCGCAACTAAGCATTGAGCTTCCGAAATATGGATTTTTTACTTCTTTTTCTTTACTCAGCCAATCCGCCCCTTTATTGTTGTTAGCCATTGGGCAATGTTGAATGTAAATGGGGTAATTCATCGGCTGGAAAGTTCCGTTCATTCCAATCATCGTTTGTGAAACGTTGATAAATGAATTTCGAATTTGTTCAATATCCTTGGCTTCATTTAGTTCAGATTTTAGTTCTTGATTGAAGTCCATCCAAACTTGGTGTGCTTCATCTTTAAATAACTTCATGTCGACCATTTTTAAGGATTTTTTGAGGTCGATTGTGGCTTGATTTGCCGTTGTTAAATCGTCTTCAGTCAGTGCATTCTTAAGCTTGAAATAGCTTTCATAAATTGGAATTAAAGCTGTTTTAGCAGGAGTGTTTAATACAATTTGTTGACTTTCCATTTCTTTAGAATCATCCATTATCATGCTTCCAACATCTTGGCCGTGATTGTGTCCCGTATTCATTTTTCCACCTTCTGGATTCATCATACTTCGTTTTCCAGCCAACTGAGCAGCAGCATCAATACTGAAAGTTCCATTTACTGCAATTTCTTCTCCTTCTACCAAACCATTTCTAATTACATAAGTTTCTCCAAGTGAAACACCCAAATCAACTTCTCTCATCTGGAAATGCATCCCATTTTCTGATGGTGTTTTTACATATACAACCGATCGTTCACCAGTCCACATTACCGCAGTTTTGGGTACTACAATTGTATTTTTATTTAATTGTAAATCGCTTTCAATTGTTGCTGTAACTAGCATCTCAGGTTTTAATTTCAAATTGGAATTGTCAATATCAATTCTAGCTTTAGCTACTCTTGTTTTCGGATTTATAATTGGATCAATGAAATTTATTTTTCCTGTAAATGTTTCATTCGCAAAAGCTTTTATTTTAAAGCTGACCTGATCGCCTTTACTTATCCAAGCCAAGTCGCTTTCATGAATATCCAATAAAACCCAAAGTTTAGTCAAATCAGCAACTTCGTAAAATGGAGCACCTTGTTTAATATAGTCTCCTCTGTTTGCCATTATTTCAGTTACTACACCATTTAAGTCTGATAAAACAGAGAATTGATCTATTGCAATTCCTGATTTTATAAATTCATTGATTTGTTTGTCAGACAATTTCAAATTCTTCAACTTTTCTTTTGAAGCCTTTAATAATTCTGGTTGCGATTCTCTATTTTGGAAAGCTATCAAAAGCTCTTCTTGAGCAGTTACTAATTCCGGAGAATAGATGGTTGCAATGACTTGTCCTTTATTGACTGTTTCTCCTGTGAAATTTATTTTTAACTGTTCAATTCTACCCGAAACATGCGCAGTTTGCGAAAATACAGCTCGTTCATCAGGGGTAATTTTTCCTGTTAGCCTAATTTGCTTAATCGCACTTCCTTTACTCACTATAGCTGTTTGCACATTGGCTAACTGCATTGCTGTCGGCGACATTCTAATCGCATCAGGGTTTTCTTCATTCCCAATATCTGTCGAAAGTGGAATTAACTCCATCCCACAAATCGGACAATCTCCAGGTTCATTCTTTCTTATTTGAGGATGCATGGAGCAAGTCCATATTTCGTCTACCAATTCAGAGTCATGGTTATGAACTTCTGCTTCATTTTGTTTTGAATCACTGAAAAGTAGCCAACCGAATAGCAACCCAACCAATAAGACTGTAAGCAATTGAAATGCTTTATTTTTTAATATATTTTTCATAATCATATTTTTTTTGTCCAATTTCTAACCTCTAACCTCTAACTTCTAACTCCCAAAGGTTAAGTACTCTATTTCAGCCAAAGCCACTTGATAGTTTTTTTCAGCAGTAGCTCTAGCCATTTGGTATTTTAGTAATTGTTGTTGCATTCGTAAAACCTCTTCAAAGTCTTTAGCAGAATTACTGTAAGAAGAATACAAAAGACGAATTAGTTGATTGGTTTTTGTAATTTGAGAATCATACAACTGGATTAAATCTGTCGACTTATTTAGCTGAAAGTATGCGTTTTCATAATTAGAAATCAGGTCGTTTTCAACTGCTTCTTTTCGATATTCAATCGCTTGCTGATTTAATTGAGCTTCTGATATTGCAGCCTTATATTTCTTTCTAAATATGGGCAGACTCACCGAAACCATGGGCATGAATGCATCTTTTCCATTATTGGCAACCGACATATCAGTGCGTTCTCCAATAAAAGCGTAATCTAAACCCACTCCAAATTGAGGTAAAGCATTCCGTTTAGCTAGTTTCTCGCTTTCAAGCGTCGCTTTTTTCTGAATTTCCAATGATTGAATCATCGGATTTCCTACTAAGAGACTGTCTCTTCGGTAATCTAATCCCATCAAAGAACTGTTGATGGTATCAGGAATTTCGATGGACATGGTATCTGATCGATCTAATAACTGATTGAATCGAACCTTTAATGGAGTCAGTTGATCATTTAAAATTTTTAATTCGGTTTCTGCATTTTCAATCATGATGTCTACTCGGATGACATCAGCCAATGAACCACGATTGTTTTCGTATGCTGATTGAGCCAATCGTTTGTAGGTTTGCAATATTTGTAGATTATCCTCTAAAAAATGGTGCTGCCTTTTAACTTCATAAATCGGGTAGTAGGCCTTATTTACATCCCAATAAAGCTTATTCCTTTCGTTAATGAATGATTGATATTTTGCTTCCGCCAAATAAGTCGCAATGTTCGCTTTTGCCTTGTAAGTGCCAAACCATGGAAATGTTTGTGTTAAAGAAATTTTAGCACGCTGTGGACCGACTCTAGTTTCAATTGGACTAATAAAGTAGCCAAATGATAACCGAGGGTCTGCAAACGCATTCACTTGATTGACTTGTTGCAATGCTACTTCAAATTCAGTGTAAGAAGCCTTTAAACTTGGGTTGTTCTCTGCTGCAATCTTTATGTAATTGTCTAATGGCTTTTGTGCATAAGTAGACTTTGACGTAATGATTGAAATTAGGATGATTATGATACAAGACGTTAGAAGTTGGAAGTTAGATCGAATCTTACTTCTCCAAGGCTTTTCAGTGTCGAGCCTCAAACTTCTAATGCTTGATTTTATGTTTATTTTTTTCATATTAAAATTAATTTTCTTCAATTTCTAACCTCTATTTCCCAGCATTCAATTTTCTCTCCTCTCTCCAGCTGTAAAGCACAGGTACTATAAAGTAAGAAATCGAAGCAACGACCATTCCTCCAAAAGCAGGGATAGCCATTGGAATCATAATATCAGCTCCTCTACCAGTTGAAGTCAAAACAGGTAAAAGTGCAATGATGGTGGTAGCAGTGGTCATGATGGCAGGCTTGATTCGTTTTAAACCAGCTTCTCGAACTGCTGCTCTGATTTCGCCAATACTTTTGGTTTTATTTCTTGCCATACTCTGGTCCAGATATGTTCCGATAAGTACTCCATCATCAGTTGCGATCCCAAAAAGGGCAATAAAACCTACCCAAACTGCAACACTTAAATTGATGGTATGCATCTGAAAGAGGTCTCTCATATTCATTCCAAAAAAGGAAAAATCAAAGAACCAATTTTGACCATAAAACCACAGCATCATAAATGCTCCACTAAAGGCCATTGTTATCCCTGCAAAAATCATTAGCGATGTTGTGATAGAACGAAATTGAAAATATAAAATCAAGAATATGATGACCAAAACCAAAGGAACGATAATGGACAGTCTTTTTTCGGCTCGGATTTGATTCTCATAGCTTCCTGAGAATTTAAAACTGATGCCTGCAGGTACAACCAATTCCCCATTTTCAATCTTTTGCTGAATTGCCATTTGTGCATCCTCTACAACTTCAACTTCTGCATAGCCATCTCTTTTGTCCAATAATACATAACCGACCAAAAATGTGTTCTCACTTTTAATCATTTGTGGGCCTTGTAAATATTCCAAATCAACCAAATCGCCCAAAGGAATTTGAACGCCAGTTGGCGTAGCGACTAGAATATTTTTCAATGCACTTGGGTCATCCCTTAATTCTCGCGGATAACGAACCCTTACCGGAAAGCGTTCTCTTCCTTCTACAGTTGAGGTAATTTGCATCCCACCAATTGCAACTTCAATGGTTTGCTGAACATCCTCAACGCTTAAACCAAAACGAGCAATTGCATCTCGATCTATATTTAAATGGATATAGGGTTTCCCTACAATTCGATCGGCAAAAACGGCCTCCTTTTTAACAGATGGAACTTCCTTTAATATGGTCTCTAATTGCTGTCCAAAGTCTTCGATTGTTTTAAGATCAGGTCCATATACTTTAATTCCCATTGGAGCTCTCATACCAGTTTGAAGCATCACCAATCGAGTTTCTATGGGTTGAAGCTTAGGTGCTGAAGTAACTCCGGGAATCTTAGTTACTTTAATAATTTCATCCCAAATGTCATCAGGGGATTGGATTTTCGCTCGCCAATTCCGATAATAACTACCATCTTGATCTTCTATCAAATATTCTTTAATTGAACCAAGTTTAATGGTTGGTATTTCTTGAGTCTGAAATTGGAAGTTAGCAGTTAGACGGAATGTGTCTTTCTCATTAGCAATCCAATTCTTCTCTTTATTCAACTTCCAACCTCCAACTTCTAGTTTCCAACTTCCACTTTCTAACAAATAATTTCCATCCTCATCTACTTTAAATCGTTGGCGATGGCCTTTCTGATTTACCTCGTATTCTGGTTTGTAATTGATGATTGTTTCATACATAGATATAGGAGCCGGATCTAATGCTGATTCTACTCTTCCCATTTTACCAACAGCCAAATCTACTTCAGGAATATTGGCTAACAACATATCCAACTGCTGAATCACTCGCTTGTTTTGCTGAACTCCTGCATGAGGCATTGAAGTTGGCATCAGTAAAAAACTTCCTTCATCCAGTGCTGGCATAAACTCTTTTCCTATTCCTGGGAATGTTTCCTCGGCGGCCACCCAAGTGGATGATTCTTTGATATTCCAACCTGCCTTTTCGGCGGTAGTGGCAACAAATCCAAATACTCGATTGAAGCCCAACCATGCCATTGCAGCAAATAGTATAATAACTATTGGAATGCTCAGAAATTTCTTTTTATTGGCTAGACACCAATCTAATATGTTGACATAGTATTTTTCTAACAAAGCGAATAGCCCCAAAATAATAACCAGCAACGTAACCACAAAAATGAAATTACTAGCTAAAGATTTACTAGCTCCCAATGGCATCCAATATTCAGCTAGAATCCAAGTCACTGAAAAAAGTGCGATTATTACTGCAGCATTCTCAATGAACCAATTGTTGGATTTTCCATATTCTTTCAAAAACCAAACAGCACCAAATGCGAGAAGGGTTAATCCTCCCCAAAGCGAAATGAATGTTGCAATGAGCAAACCTCCGATTACCAACAGAATATTGAATATGATTCCTTTTTTATTTTTATTGATTTTAATTCCAAAAAACCATTGCGCAATTGATGGCAGAATGAATAAAGCAACAATTAAAGCAGCCAATAAGGCAAAGGTTTTGGTAAAAGCCAGAGGTCGGAATAGTTTTCCCTCAGCGGCTTGCATGGTAAATACAGGAATAAAACTGACAATAGTTGTAGCCACAGCTGTAACTATTGCTGAACTTACTTCTGCCGACCCTTTGTAAATGGTATCGATCAGCTTTTGTGCTTTGGGCGCCTCTTTTATGTGCTGAATTATATTTTCGGACAGTACTATCCCGAGATCGACCATGGTTCCAATCGCAATAGCAATTCCTGAAAGTGCCACAATATTTGCATCTACATTGAAGTAGCGCATGGCAATGAAAACCATTAATACGGCTATTGGCAATAAACTCGAGATAAGTATTGATGCCCTTAAATTGAGCACCATTACAATAACGACTAAAATGGTAATCAAAATCTCCAAAGAAAGCGCTTCTTCCAACGTTCCAATGGTTTCATGGATGAGTTCGGTTCTATCATAGAAAGGAACAATGGTCAATTGACTCACCACACCGTTTGCTAATGTTTTCTTGGGTAATCCTGAGGCTATTTCGTTTGCTTTTTCTTTTACGTTATTTATTACAGCCAAAGGGTTTGAGCCATATCGAGCCACCACCACGCCACCGACTACTTCAGCTCCATCCTTGTCTAACAAACCTCTACGATTAGCAGGGCCTAAACTCACCACTCCAATGTCTTTTATGGTGATGGGTACATTATCCGAAACAGCTACTACAGCTTTTTCAATGTCTTCGATAGATTTGATGTATCCCAAACCCCTAACTAAATATTCTGCTTGGTTGATTTCAATGGTTTTAGCACCCACATCACGATTAGACATTTTAACTGCATTCATCACTTTGCTGAGTGGGATGTCATAAGTTTGAAGAGCATTTGGATCAACATCTATCTGATACTCCTGTACAAAACCTCCAATGGAAGCCACTTCTGAAACTCCTTCAACGGCACTTAATCCGTATTTAACATAGAAATCTTGTACTGTTCTAATTTCGTGCAAATCCCATCCTCCAGTAGGATTGTTACTGCTATCTCGTCCCTCTAAGGTATACCAATATACCTGTCCTAAAGCTGTAGCATCAGGGCCTAAAGCAGGCTGAACATCTTGTGGTAATAAACCGGAAGGCAAGGAGTTTAGTTTTTCCAAAATTCTTGATCGTGACCAATAAAATTCGGTTTCCTCATTAAAAATGATGTAGATGCTTGACACCCCAAAAATGGATGAGCTCCGAATTGATTTTACACCCGGAATTCCTAATAATGCGGTGGTGAGCGGGTAGGTGATTTGGTCTTCAATGTCTTGAGGCGACCTTCCCATCCATTCTGTAAATACGATTTGTTGATTTTCTCCAATATCTGGAATAGCATCAACTGGCACTGGGTCAGAAGGAAGGAAATTAGTTTTCCAGCCAAATGGTGCAGTTACAATTCCCCAAGCAACTATTAGGAGAATAATTAGAATGGTTACTAACTTGTTTTCAAGAAAGTACCTAATTAATTTATTAAGCATATCAATAGATTATAATGATGAACAATGATTGTTCTTAGCTTTTAAAAAGCCTCACTTTGCTGTGAAATAGCAAAGTATCTATTGATTCTATATAAGGAAGGTTTGAAAAAGAATTTGAGTATTATTCTTGATTAGGGGGGGAGGAGAAATTTGAAAATCAGAAACACTTTCTTTTTCTAAAGAAAGTAGGCCAGAGGCAATCAGTGTATACAACTGAATGAATTCAACTTGATTGCTTGATACGTTGTTTTTCTGATTAAAATTATCCTTGACTTGAATAACTTGTGTTTGATCTTGACAACACGATTTTTTAGAAATATTTTTGGCTGAAGGTGAAGATTCACATTTCGCATTCATATTTTCCATGCCACAACTTAAATCAGCTTTAAGTAAAGAAACGGACTGTTTTGAAATAAGGCCTCCACATATATGCACTGATACGGCAAATCCCATTTGAGAGCCGAGCAACATAAAAGTTAAGAAAAGTGCCATTATTTTTTTCATTGCATCAAATATACTAATTATTGCATGAATTGATTTTATACTATTTTGATTAAAGTTTATAAGATTTGGAAAGAAAAAGTAAAAAAATATAAATCAAACTTTACTAAGCCTTACCTATTAGAATAGCTTCTCTTCTTTATTAGCTTTATGTAAACTAAAAAAATCGCCAATTACAATAGCTAAACCTTATGCGTTAGTAATATTTCTTTCCGTTTAAAGTTTCATAATTGATGATATTGAAAATAGAGCTAAGTCCAACAAAGTTGAACTTAACTCTACATTATGTTCTTTATTCTTCTTTAATAACTAAAGCATATACACAAGGTATTACTATCAAATTCAATAAGGTTGCAGTTAATAGACCTCCCAAAATTACAATTGCCATTGGACTCTGAATTTCATTTCCTGCTTCTTCACCCTTTAAAGCTAAAGGAATCAATGCAAGCCCTGTAGTAAAAGCAGTCATTAAGATTGGGTTTAAGCGATCTATTGCTCCTTTCTTTAATAACTCAATTCCCTTAATTCCTTGTATTCTTAGATCTTCGTAACGAGAAACTAACAGAATACCATTTCGGGTCGCAATTCCAAATAAACTAATAAACCCAATAGTTGCAGCTATACTGATGATACCCGAAGTAAAATAGACGATTAAAATTCCTCCAATTAGTGCTAAAGGCAAATTAATTAGTACAATAAAAGCAAGTTTCACATTCTTGAACTCGTAATACAAGAGTAAAAAGATGACCAATATTGCCAAAAATGCAGTTATTGAAAGTAACTGTGAGGCTTTTGCTTCACTTTCAAATTGCCCACCATATTCTACTCGATAACCTTCGGGCATTGCTATAGTAGAACCTACTATTCCTTGAATTTCAGTTACAACACTTCTTAAATCTCTACCTTGAACATTGGCCGCTACCACTATTTTACGTTGCACATCTTCACGGCTAATTGTATTTGGAGTACTTACAGAAGTTATGCTTGCCAATTGATTTAATGGAATTTGACCCTCATTAGGTAAACTAATCAATGCGGTTTCAATGCGTTCAAGTTCATCTCTTGAATCCTTTTTGAAACGAACAACTAAATCAAAATACTTTTGACCTTCATAAATTTCGCCTGCCTTTTCTCCTGCAAAAGCCATGTCAATTTGTTCCATCAAATTACCAACTGTCATTCCATGAGCTGCCAACAATTGTCTATTAGGTATAATTCTCAATTGTGGCACTTCTACTTGTTGGTCAACTGCAACATCAGCAATTCCTTCAATGGATTTTATGTTGGTCTCAATATTTTTTCCAACCTCAAAAAGCTTTTGTAAATCTGATCCAAAAATCTTTATCGCAATATTAGCACGAGTTCCCGATAGCATGTGATCTATTCTATGTGCAATTGGCTGACCAAGTGTAATGTTTACACCAGGAACTACACTCAATTTCTTTCGAACTTCCTCAAAATACTCTTCTTTGCTTTTCTCCACCAAAGTAAATGGAACATCAATTTCTGCTGCATTTACACCTTGAGCATGTTCATCTAATTCCGCTCTACCTGTTCTTCGAGTAACTACATTTACTTCAGGCATTTCTAGTAATAGTTTTTCAACTAACCTTCCTGTTTTATTACTTTCTTCCAAAGACATTCCGGGTATTCCAACCACACTAATTACCAATGAACCTTCATTGAATTCAGGCAAGAAACTTCTACCCAGTTGGCTAAAAAACACAAGACTTATTATGAAAGCTCCAACCGTTAAACCAATAATGGTTTTTGGAATTCTCAACGATTTTAGCAAGGTGGCAGAATACTTACTTTGCAGCCACCGTTCAACCTTTGTTCCTTCAGCTTGCTTTTTTAATACCTTATCGCTTTTCAATAAATAAGAACACAAAACAGGCGTAACAGTAACTGCTACAATTAAGGAAGTTAAAACCGAAGTTATAAATGCAATCCCTAAAGGTTGCAATAATCTTCCTTCCATTCCACTAAGAAAAAACAGCGGTATGAATGAAACAATAATGATTAATGTAGCTATTATGATCGAACTTCTAATTTCAACAGAAGCATCTTGAACGACTTTTAATATGGGCAATCTCTCGTCTTTGGGTTTCCTTATATTTTCTCGAAGCCGTTTAAATACATTTTCCACATCAATAATCGCATCATCTACTAATGCTCCAATTGCAATTGCCATACCACCCAAACTCATGGTGTTTATGGTGTACCCTAACAATTTGAGTACAATTATTGAAACTAATAATGAAATAGGAATCGCCAATAATGAAATTACTGTTGTTCGCCAATTCATCAAAAAGATAAACAACACAATCATGACAAAGAAAGCTCCTTCTAATAAGGTCTGATTCAAATTATCAATCGAAGATTCAATAAAATCGGCTTGTCTAAAAATGTGCTTTTTTATTTTAATATTCTTAGGCAAAGTCTTTTGTAAATCAGCAATCGCTTCATCCAACTTTTCAGTTAATTCAAGCGTATTTACATCAGGTTGTTTTGATATGGTTAATATAACCGCAGGGTTTACATTTAAAGAACCATCGCCAATTTTATCTGCTGCACCAATCTCAACAGTTGCCACATCTTTAATCTTAATGCTTTGTCCATTTACTTGCTTCAGAACTGCTTCTTCTAAATTTTCAATAGAATAAGCTCTTCCGCTTCCTTTTATAATGTATTGATTACCATGTTGATTTATAACTCCACCCGGAGCATTAACATTCGATTCCTCTACTTTTTGAAGTAACTCCCCAAGGCTTACATCATAGTATTTTAATTTCTCAGGATTTGCCAATACTTGGTATTGCTTGTAATCTCCTCCGATGACAATCACATTTGCTATTCCTCCAATAGATTTAATTCGAGGTCGAATAGTCCAATCCGACAAGGTTCTCAACTCCATTGGCGACAAACTATCAGAAGTAACACCCAAAAGCATAACTTCTCCCATTATAGAAGATATTGGAGCCATGGTAGGAGAACCAACGCCTGTTGGTAAACTTTCTCTAACCATTGGAATACGTTCGCTTACAATTTGTCTTGCTCTGTAAATATCAGTTCCCCATTCAAATTCTATCCAAACAATGGAAATTCCTGCTGCCGATGATGACCTTATTCGCCTTACATTGGGCGAGCCATTCATTGCGGTTTCAAGTTGATAGGTAACCAACCTTTCTACTTCTTCAGACTCCATTCCATGAGCCTCGGTTAAAATAGTAACCGTTGGTGCTGTGAGGTCAGGAAAAACATCTACATTCATGTTTTTTGCAATGTAAATTCCCGATAAACTCAACACCAATGCACCAAACAAAACCATTAAACGGTTTTGAAGTGATAGTAATAATATTTTATTTAACATCTTAGTTCGTTTTTAATGATCGTGACCATGGGCAGGAGCTTGTCCTGACATTGAAGCCATTTTTACTTGATAAGCTCCGTTTGTAACTACAACTTCGCCTGCCCGTAAACCATTTGTTATTTCTACATTTTTGCCATTTCGTTTTCCGATGATTACATCTCTTCTTTCAAAACTTTCTCCTGAAATCTGAACAATTACGGAGTACTTTCCATAATCCTCTAATAGTGCTGCTTCGGGAATACTTAACACTTTTTCTGATTGACCAAAAGCTATTTGAACGTTTGTAAAACTACCCTCCGGCATTTGTACCAATTCTTTCACTTTAGCAAATACTGAGACCAATGGTTTTTTACTGTTTACTTCCTTTCCAACAGAAAGTATTTCGCCATTGTTGGCCGATAAGCTTGACCAATTACCTGCTGATGGCTGATACCATACCTCTTTTATTTGCTCCTTAATTAAGCCATAATCTGAGCTAATTTGAATTTTCAAAACACTTGAGTTATGTTTTGAAATAGCTAAAATTGAAGCACCTTGCTCAACAAAATCTCCATTTTTTACAGCTATTGATTTTATGAATCCGTCAAAAGGAGCAACTAGCTTTTTGCCTCCATTTGAATATCCTGCACTTAGCGTTTCATAAGTTGATTTTGACACTTGGTATCTTTCTTGAACCTCTTCAAATTCAGACTTAGGAACTATCTTAGAATCGTATAACTGCTTCTTTCGGTCATATTCTGATTTAGCCTGTTCATATACGGCTTTAGCTTTTTGTATTTCTGCACTCAGATTATTAGTACTTAAATCAGAGCTATTTACTATCGCAAGAGACTGACCTTTTGTTATTTTACTTCCTTCAGTAAGGTTGATAGATAAAAAATCAACAATTCCATTAGTGGTTGCAACCATGGTTTTATAATCAGATGGGGCAATCTCCCAGATCCCTGAAGTGGGAATAATTTCATAGACTTTATCTCTGACAACAGGTGCCGTTTGAAAATCAATTTTCCATGCTTGTTCTTTCAAAAAAGTGATAGACCCTAGATTCTCTTCTTGATTTTTTAATGCCTCAATTGCACTTTCTAAATCCTCGTAAACAAGCACATCACTAATAATAATGGTATCTGAAATTGTAGGAGTTGTTAATTCAAATTTCAATTGATAAACACCTGCTTGTTGTGGTACTAAAGTGGGTTTAAAAATTCCTACGGATGCAGGACTGTCAACCGTTTGTCGAATGCCTTTCTCATTCCCAATTAAACTTACGGTTAAACTGCCTTCGGTCACTGCCTGGTGTTTTTCGATATAAGTAAAATGTGCCACAAACCTGCTTGCTTGTCCTACAATAAGTGCAGGAAATTCAACAAACAGTTCACTTTTATTTGTCCATACAGTATGCACTACTGAAGGCGTTTCTGTCGCAACGTGATTCCCTTCTTCATCATGTTCGTGTTCTTCTGATGATTGGCATGCTGTAAATGCAAGTGCCATTAATATTATTATATATTTCATGTCGTCAGTTTTTAATGGTTATGATTATGTTCTTTATCATGACTATGTCCATGGTCGTCGAACTTGGATTTAACTTGAACAGAATCTTTTTTAACAATAAATTTTTCTTGCTCGTTAATATGATTCTCTTCTTTTTCTATAATAAACTCTTCTTGTTCATGTGATTTATTATTTTCTTCATCACTATGCTGATGTTCATGTTCTTCATTGTTGTGCTCATGTCCATGCTCTTTTTCTGCATTGTTTGATGAGCAAGCGACTGAAAATATGACGATAATAATAAAGCTGATTTTTGATAATTTCATAATTGTATTTTTTAGATATTATAATTGGTATTTTAACATATCAGCTTTTTGCTGATGAAGTTGTCTTTCCATTTCTACCATTACATTGGTTGCCTCTTGGTAAAACTTTAACTCTATGTAGTATTCCATAAAGGATATTTCGCCCAATTCATACGACTTCAATAACAAGGCATCACTATTCAATCCACTTAAAGTTTCTTGATATTCTTTAAATTTTGATAGTAAGATGTCATACTCATTGTGCTGTTTTTCAAAATCAGAATAAAAGCGTAAAACTTGACTATTGGTGTTCAATTGATTAAAGTTATAGCTTGCTTTTGCTGCTTTAACTTTATTTCTATTGCTCCATAAGGGAATTGAAATACCACCATAAATTCCTGAATAATTTGAATTTGCAACCCCTTGATAGTTGAACCCTGCAGTTAAGTTGGGCAATGACTTTTGCTTATTGAGTTTTATATTTGCAAGTGCTATATCCTCTTCCTTTTGCAACAAAAGTATTTCGGGATCTAATTCTTTCTTTTTACTCCAAACTGAATCAATCGCAGCAATAGAAAGAGAGTTTGAATAGTCTGATTGTTTATAATTTAAAGCAATATTTCCATTTAAGTTTTTGAGCAAAAGCAATAAATTCTTTTGCTCCACTTCAATTTGTGACACTTTAAATTGTTCTTGAATCCAAGCTACTTTTGCTTTGTTGTAATCTAATATTCCAACTGCTTCTTTTTCATAAAGCTCCTTCAACTGATTAAAAACTTGCTTGGCTTGCTTAACTCTTTTTTGTTCAAGAGTTTCTTTTTTATCCCAATAAATTAGCTCTAAACAATGCTTTTTAGCAGTTAATAAAATAGCTTGCCGTTTAGAATTATATTCTAATTCAAGCTGAGTTTGTTGATTTTTTATAAGGCTCTTTCTTGAACTATAAACCGTCGGAAATTCAAAGGTTTGGAAGATTTGAAATTCTGAATAATTGCCTGTACTATGCTCTCCCAAAGGCAAATAAAAAGCTCCAAATTGAGGGTCAGGTAAGTTATTTGAAGCACTTAGTTCGAGTTTTTTACTCTCTATTAAGGATGAAAATGCTTGTAATTCTTTGTTGTTTCTTTCAACCTCTTGCAATACCTTTTCAATCTCGTTATTTTGGGCAAAAAGTCCATACGAAATAAGGTATCCGCAAAAAGCGAACACTATTTTTTTATACATGATTTTTGATTATAGGATGAATCAATAATATTCTAACGAAAAGAATTCGATAGGATTTGATGATTTTATTTCATCAAAGAATGATTATCCTAAAGTCGGAGGAGCTCTTAGAGGGCAGTTGAGCAGTTGATGTTCCTGCTTATAATCTTGTTGATATTCAAAATATTTCTTTTTGAGAGAAAGTGTAGGAATCTTAGGAACTTGATGATTGGTAGTGAGCGTAGTGACAGGTAAATTTTTACCAATTATTATTTTATTTAGATTTAGTAGTATTTCTGAATCTTCGCTAACCTCTGAATTGTGAGAGTGGCTATTTAATAATAATCCTAATAAGAAATTCTCAGAATCTTCATCAGAGTTTTCTTGATCCTTAGGATGATGATCATGACTTTCATCATGTGAGTGGTGGATATTTTCAATTGAAGCAACCCCCTCAGAATTATCATGTGAATGATGAATATGAGGCAAAGTATTGTGAATCGTTATTATAGAAAAAACGATTAACAAAAAAATGCTTTTTATTTGAATATACTTCTGCATTGAATTTCCAAACTTACATAAATATATTAGAAGGCTGTAGGTTTCATTCCTGCCTATTTTTTAAACTTAGCCGATAGATAAGCAACGCTGCCGTAATTTAATTGAAAAGAAATTTCAGTTAAAGTCAAATTACCGTAAAACAGCAGTTCTTTAACTTTTCTATTTTTTGTTTGACAATAAATCGCTCAATGGTAATTATGGTCAGTAAAGGAGTTTGAGATAACCATAATTATTTTTGGCTACTTTGCAATACCATTGCAAACATTAATTATGTAAATTTGTCCCAGTGAAAAGTGCATGTTACATACTTAGTATTTACTTTATGGCCTTGGCAGGAGTTTCATGTGCTGATACAGTGTCTATAGACAATTCAAAAGATATCATTACAGCTATTAGCAGCGATATTCATAATCACGCTCAAGAAAGTGATTGGGACGGCTGTTCTCCTTTATGTTCTTGTAATTGCTGTCATGTAAGTTTTCTGTCATCTTCAAATATTCAATTGAAATTGCAAAAGAATTTTCCTCAACTGAATGCTCTTTATCTGCAGAATTTCAAAAAAGTTGAAATCGCTGACTTTCCAATTCCCCCTATATCATAATTTTTCTTTTTAGCAAGATAAGTCTGTCTTAACGATAAAACTATTTTATCAAACTAGACTAACATTTCATCTAATAATTTGCTAAACTCCCCTAAATACTTCGATTTATTAAAGTCAATTTATTGGCTTGATTAATTGAGAAAAAAATTGAATAAAAAGAAAAAAAGAAAAAAGAAGAAAATCACATCTAAATTAATAGTAAAGTGGTTTTTTATTGTGTTGGCTTGCTTAATTCTCCTACTTGGAATTATAGCGCGTTTTAAACACCATTTCTCTATTCACTTTAAATAATAAAATAATTATGATTAACAAAATAATTCTATTCTCAATAAAGAATAAACTCATCATAGGATTAATGATGTTGGCATGGATTGGTGTTGGAATTTATTCCATGAAAGAAGTGCCAATAGACGCCGTGCCTGATATCACGAACAATCAGGTTCAAGTAATTACTACCTCTCCAAATTTAGGCACAGAAGATATAGAACAGTTTGTAACTTACCCAGTTGAGGTAGCCATGGCTAACCTTCCCGGCATTACAGAGATTCGATCTATTTCGCGTTTTGGTTTGTCCGTTGTAACTCTTGTTTTTAAAGATGATATGGGAACTTATCTTCCTCGACAACTGGTTTCTGAAAAATTGGCAGACGTAAAAGATCAAATTCCACAAAAATTCGGCGAACCATTTATGGGACCCATAACCACAGGATTGGGGGAAATCTATCAATATACCTTGGCAGTAGATTCCAACTATAAAGATAAATACACCGATACTGATTTAAGAACATATCAAGATTGGATAGTGAAAAGACAGATGGCTATGCTGGCGGGTGTGGTAGAAGTAAATAGTTTCGGAGGCAGGGTAAAACAGTATGAAATAGCTGTTGATCCGGACAGATTGAGAAGTATGGGCATTACCATTGCTGATATATTTAAAGCTCTGGAGATTAATAATGAAAATACTGGTGGGGCTTACATTGTTAAAGATCACAAAGCCAATTTTATTAGAGGAGAGGGATTAGCCAGATCATTATCAGATTTGGAAAACATTGTGGTTACCACTGAAAATAATATTCCAACTTTAATAAAGGATGTAGCCACTGTGAAGTTTGGTCACGCTGTTCGCTTTGGATCATTTACCAAAAATGGAG
This sequence comes from Acidiluteibacter sp., assembly GCF_055129545.1. Lineage (NCBI taxonomy): Bacteria > Pseudomonadati > Bacteroidota > Flavobacteriia > Flavobacteriales > Cryomorphaceae > Acidiluteibacter > Acidiluteibacter sp. Next base: position 277,961 of record NZ_JBSRUB010000026.1, read on the forward strand.
AAGGAGATGCAGTTGGTGGAATGATATTAATGTTAAGAGGAGAAAATTCTAACGATGTAATTGCAAGAGTAAAAGATCGTGTAGTGGAGATCGAAAAATCCTTACCAAAAGGAATTAGTATTAAACCTTTTATTGACAGGGCATCTTTAATTGAGAAGACAACAAGTACTGTATCTTCTAACCTTTTAGAAGGTGGATTGATAGTTATATTTGTATTGGTTTTGTTTTTAGGGAATTTCAGAGGTGGATTAATAGTTGCATCTACCATTCCCCTATCGCTCTTATTTGCCTACATCATGATGAATATTTTTGGTGTTTGGTCAAACCTAATGAGTTTAGGAGCGATAGATTTTGGAATAATAGTAGATGGAGCAGTTATTATTGTAGAAAGTGTAGCCTTCTACATATCACAAAGAGTTAGAAATACAGTTAATGGGCAACTGTCGCAGCAAGAAATGGATGAAATATCCAATACATCATCTAGTAAAATGATGAATGCTGCATTTTTTGGACAGCTTATTATTTTAATTGTATTTATTCCAATTCTTACACTACAAGGTGTAGAAGGTAAAATGTTTACCCCTATGGCAATGACATTTAGTTTTGCTGTAATCGGTGCAATGGTTTTATGCCTAACCTATGTTCCTATGGTTTCGGCTCTTTTTATGAGTAAGAAACCATCTCAAAAACTAATGTGGGGAGATAAAGCTATCATATGGATGGCAAATAAATACGAACCATTACTTCAAAAATCTTTAAAAAGAAAGAAATTAATTCTTTCTTTATCTGGAGCTTTTCTTGTACTGGCAATATTTACATTTTCGCGTATGGGTGGAGAATTTGTTCCTCAACTAGATGAAGGAGATATTGCCATGCAAGCCTTATTAAAGCCCGGTAGTTCTTTAGAAGAAACTGAAAAAGTATCTACCTTAATTGAGAAAACCATATTGGATAATTTTCCTGAAGTAACTGAAATGGTTTCACGTATTGGGGTGGCAGAGTTACCTACCGATCCAATGCCAATGGATATCGCGGATATGTTCATTATTTTAAAACCTCAAAGTGAATGGACTTCTGCTGAAACTAAAGAAGAGCTAATTGATAAAATTAGAGATAAATTAGCTTTTATACCTGGAGTAAATTATGAATTTTCACAGCCTCTGGAACTTCGATTTAATGAATTAATGACAGGTGTTAGACAGGATGTTGCAATTAAGCTTTTTGGCGAAGACTTAGATGCTTTGGCAAGCTATGCGCAAAAAATGTCCGAAATAATAGGTACTGTAGAAGGAGTAGCTGACATAAAAGTAGAAGCGACAAAAGGCTTACCCCAAATGACAGTTAAATATGAACGTGATAAACTGGCTCAATATGGTTTAAACGTTCAGGAATTGAACACGATTGTAAGAACTGCATTTAGTGGTGAAGTAGCAGGAGTGATTTTTGAAGGAGAAAAACGCTTTGATTTAGTTGTTCGACTAAAAGATGAGCATAAAACTAGCATCGATGATCTTAAAAATATTTATGTAGAACTACCGAATGGCGACCAATTACCTTTAAAAGAAGTTGCAAGCATCAGCTATCAAGGAGGCCCTATGCAAATTTCAAGAGAAGGAACCAACCGCAGAACTTATGTAGGGATAAATGTAAGAGGAAGAGATGTAGAATCTGTAGTTAATGAGATACAAGAAAAGTTAGATAGTCAACTTGATTTACCACCTGGTTATTACATCAAATACGGTGGCTCTTTTGAAAACTTACAAAGAGCAAAATCACGATTAATGATTGTAGTACCTATTGCTTTGGCATTAATTTTTGTACTCCTGTTCTTTGCCTTGAAATCGTTTAGTCAAACTGTGATGATTTACGTGGCAATACCGCTTTCTGCAATAGGTGGCATATTCTCTCTTTGGTTACGAGACATGCCTTTCAGTATTTCTGCTGGTGTGGGATTTATCGTTCTGTTTGGAGTTGCTGTGTTAAATGGTCTCGTCCTTATAAGCAGTATGAACGAACTCAAACAAGAAGGGATGGGTTTGAAAGAACGAATTATTAAAGGAACAAAAGAGCGGATTCGTCCCATATTTTTAACTGCATCTACTGATATATTGGGCTTTCTTCCAATGGCTATATCTACCTCCTCAGGAGCAGAAGTACAACGCCCACTGGCAACTGTTGTAATTGGAGGTATGCTTACAGCATCTATTCTAACTTTAATCATCATCCCAATTTTATATAGTATTGTAGAAGTAAGAGCAGAACGTAAAAAGCTTAAAAGAGATTCAAATGAAGGCTTAAATATTGGCGGAGCAAGTATCGCTACACTTTTGATAATTCCTTTGATTGGAACACTTACCTTATTTGGTCAAAATGTTCAAGCTCAAACTAGTAATGCAAAACAACTCACTCTAGATGAAGCGATTAGTTTTGGATTGAGTAATAACGGAAATGTGAAATCTGCTGAAACGGAGATTAAACGCTTAGAAGCTTTAAAAGGAACATCTTTTAATCTAGGTAAAACCGATGTAGGCGTTCAATATGGGCAATACAACAGCTTTGAAAATGACTTTGCGTTTTCGATAGATCAAAAATTTCAGTTTCCCACTGTCTATTCAAGTAGAAATGGATTGGCAAAAGCTAACATTCAAGCAGGTAAATTTGATAAGGCGATTACTGAAAATGAGTTGATTAAGGAAATAAAACTAAGCTGGTATCAACTTACTTATTTGATGGATAAAAATAAACTGCTTCTTTATCAAGATAGTATGTATGTAAAGTTTTTAAAAGCTGCCAATTTAAGGTATCAAACAGAAGCAGGAACCTTACTTGAAAAAGTGACTGCTGAATCTAAAGTAACAGCTGTTAAAGCACTCATTATCCAAAACGAAGCAGACATAAAAGGCTACAAGAAAAGGCTTCAAACCCTTTTAAATAGTCCATCTCCTGTTGATATTATTAATGGGTTTAATCCAAAAAAGGAATTAAAACTCACATTAGATACAGCTATTGTTTCTAGCAACCCCAATTTGGGCTATTTAACCAATCTAATTACAATTAGAGAAAAAGAGAAGGCTGTAAACAAAGCACAGTTTCTACCTGATTTTTCCATTGGTTATTTTAATCAGTCTTTAATTGGTTCATACAATGTGAATGGTTCTGAACAATTCTATGGAAGAAGTCAACGGTTTACGGGAATTCAAGCAACCATCTCTATACCCATTTGGGCGAAACCTGATTTAGCTCGCATTAAGGCAGCTAAACTAAACCAACAAAAAGCACAGACTGAAGCTAATTATTATCAGACTGTTTTGTTGGGAGAGTATGAAAGAGTAGTTCAGGATTATTTAAAATATAAATATACGATCGAAACCTACGAAACTAATGCTCTACCACAAGCAGAATTAATATTGTCAAATTCTACCAAAAGTTTTGAAAATGGGGCAATTGATTATGTAGAATACATTCAAGGCTTAAACAATGGCTTGGAAATAAAAAATGAATACCTGAATATATTGAACCAATACAATCAATCTATTATAGCCATAGAATACTTAGGTGGTAAATAATTCTCATTCAAAAATTAAATAGAAAAAATAATATAATATGAAAACGAACATAAAATTCATAATCGGAATAATAACAATGGCAGTTTTAATGACTGCTTGCGATTCTTCATCACCAAAAGAAAAAGATGAACATGGAGAGCAGGAATCAGCAGGTCATGGAGAACATAAAGAAGAGGGTCATGAAGAAGAAGAAGAAGAAGGAATTGTTTCTTTAACTGAGCAACAAATGGATGCCATTGGCTTAAAAATGGTTCAAATTGAAAAAAGAACATTGAACATGGCAGTATTTGCCTCTGGTACATTAGAAATGGCACCCCAAGACAAAGCAGATGTAAGTCCGGTAATTGGAGGTATTGTAAAATCAATAAATGTTTTTGAAGGAGATAAGGTTAGAAAAGGGCAAATACTTGCTACTCTAGAGCATCCTGATTTTATACAACTACAGCAGGATTATATTAATACTGTTAACAGTTTAGAATATTTGGAAAAAGACTATGAAAGACAGAAAAAATTATATGAAGAAAAAGTGGGCTCCGGTAAAGATTTTCAAAAAACAAGTGCCGACTATTTAAACAGCAAATCAAATGCCGAAGCACTTAAAGCAAAATTGAATATGCTTGGTATAAATAGTTCTGAAGTTGCAAAAGGAAAAATCTATCCTTTAGTAAATCTTACTTCACCTATTAATGGTATAGTAAGTTTAGTAGAAACTAACGTTGGTACATACATTGAACCTCTTACTAAAGTATTTGAAATAGTGGATAATGAAAAGATACATGCCGACTTAATGGTTTTTGAAAAAGACATAGATAAAATTAAATTAGGTCAAAAAGTATATTTCTCAACTACAGGTGTACCAGATAAAATTTTAGAAGCAAAAATTTTTGCTATTAGTCCTTCTTTTGAACAAAGCCCTAAGGCTATGCATATTCACGCCAATATACTTACCAAAGACATAAAGCTTTTACCAGGAATGTACATTAAAGGCAAAGTTACAGCTAATGACGTTGAAGCAAATGTTCTTCCAGAACATGCCATTGTTACTGAAGAAGGTAAAACTTACATTTTTGTTAAAAAAGAAGGCAAAGAACACGATCATGGACATGAAAAAGAAGAACAAAGTAATGATGAGCATGCACACGAAAGTGAAAAAGACGAACACCATGAAGGGCATGAAGAAGGCAAGTGGGTTTTTAAAATGGTAGAAGTAATAACTGGAGATAAAAGTGATGGTTATATCGAAATTAAACTTTTACAACCATTACCAAAAAATGCGCAAATAGCTGGGACCGGAGCTTATTATATTTTAGCAGAAATGGGTAAAGGAGAAACAGAGCATAGTCATTAATCTATGCCTAGAAATTAAAAAATAATTAACTGAATAAATTAATAAAAATGAAAGAAGTAAAGGCATTTATTAAGCCAACAAGGGTGCAAATAGTTATCGAAGCACTAAGCGATGCAGGGTTTAAAAGTATGACTATTTCGCAGGCAGAAGGAACCGGGGCTTTTAAAACAGAAGGAGCTTCTCCTTCGCTTGATTTTCATATCACGGATAGTCCGGTAGTAAAACTAGAACTAGTTTGCCAAAATGAAGAAGTGGAGAAAGCTGTGCAGTTAATACTTGGAAAAGCCAAGACACATGAAGACGGAGATGGAATAATTTACATTTCACAAGTGGAAAATGCTTTCCAAATAAAGACAGGAGAGTCTATTAAGAAATAAGTTTGAGTTTGTATGATTAAGGAATTAGAGGGCAATTTAAAACGGCATCATATTAAACCAACTGCTATGCGTTTGTTGGTGTTAGAATATTTAATGGAGAAAGAAACTGCAATTAGTTTGACAGATTTATACGAAACTTTTGTGAAATCAGACCGAACAACCTTATATCGAACATTAAAAGCATTTGAAAAAAATGGTTTGGTGCATACTATAGTTGATGGCACTAGTGTTCCTAAATATGCTCTTTGCACGGATGCCTGTGATATAGAAGAACATAATGATGCTCATATTCATTTTCATTGCGAAAACTGTGGTAAAACTTATTGTCTTCCAACCTTTAGAATACCTGGCTTTAAATTGCCTAAAAACTTTAGTAAAAAAGAAGTAAACCTTGTGGTGAAAGGAAAATGTGCTGCTTGCAATGATTAAGATGCATTTTTTTTATTAGCTATTGATTTAACTGCATCTAATAAAAACACAAAATAATGGAAAATTTTAAACAAATATTTGATAAGGTCTTGATTAAAACTCTTAGCATTAATGAGGAGGACATTAAACCCAATATCCATTTTACAAATGATTTAGGAGTTGATTCTCTCGATTTGGTTGAATTAACGATCGAATTTGAAAAGGTATTTAAGATAACCATATCGGATGAAGATGCACAAAGCCTCCAAACAATAGGTGGGGCTGAAGGCTATTTAAGAGAAAAAATTAAATTTTAACTAAAATATGTAATATGAAAAAATTGAAACTTATATCTCTTTTTGTAATAGCCATTTTGCTTGTTCAAAGCTGTGCCGTAGTGCAACCAGGAGAAGTGGGTGTTGATGTACACTTTGGGAAAGTGAAAACTAAAACTCTTGACCCTGGTCCTCATCACTTTTTTGCCATTTTCGGAAGGAAAATAGTACGCTTTGACACGCGTGTGACTAACTATTCTAACAACATAAACTTTCATACCAAAGAAGGAATTGAAGTTACTTCTGAAATCACACTACTCTATCATTTAAATGCTTTCGAAGTTGTTAGTGTGTATAAAACTTTTGGAGAAGATTATCAGGAAAAAGTTGTGGAAGATAATCTAATTAGCATTCTTCGGCAAACAGGACTTCAATACAGTGCCACAGAACTTATCACAGAAAGAGCAAACATAGAAAAAAAGGTAAAGCAAAAAATGGACTCCATTGTTGGAAAATATGGTTTTGCAATGGATTTGGTGATGCTTAAGCAAGTGGATCTTCCAGCTAATGTTATTGCAACCATTGAAGCAAAGTTAAATGCGGAAGAAACAGCCAAGAAAACAGTTATTGACAATGAAGTGAAAAGAAATGAACTCGACTTTCAATTGGAAAAAGATCTAAAGATTAAGGAATTGGAGATTAAAAAACAACGGCTCGATATTGACTTTTACATAGAAAAACAAAAAAAAGAGGCAGAACGCATGCTGATAGAAGCAGAAGCCATAAAAAAGCAGCAAGAAATTGTAAATTCTACACTTACTGATAAATTAATCGAACTAAAAAGTTTAGAAATAACAAGAGATTTAGTGAAATCAAACAATGCAAAAATCATAATTTCTGATGGTAAATCTCCTATTATATTGAATGATAAATAAAAGCTTTTATACAAATGGGACAAACAGGAAGAGGAACCATACAAGAAATGCAATTATTGGCAAAATCAAAAGGTGGGATTTGCTGGTCTAAAACCTACATCAATTCCAAAACTAACCTTTGGTGGGAGTGTATTTATGGTCATCGTTGGCAGGCTACTCCTTTTAGTGTAAAAACGAGAGGTAGTTGGTGTCCTAGTTGTGCAAGTAATCAGCCTTTAGGCATAGTTGAAATGAACCGGCTTGCAGCCACCAAAAAAGGGAAATGTTTGTCCAATAATTATGTAAATGTCAAAACCAAATTGACTTGGGAATGTCAGAAAGGACACCAATTTGAAGCAACTCCTGATAGCATACGAAAAGGACGATGGTGCAAAAAATGTAAATGATTATTTAAAATGAGTGCGGATAAAACTATAAAATCAATAAAGAAAGAGCATATTCTCAAATGGTCTTTAATTGGCATACTATCAGGTATAACAGTTATAAAACCATTTACTCTCTCCCTTTTTACATACGATGCACACAATGATAAAGGTAGTTGGTTCTCCTTATTGATTAATGAGTATAAATCAATTGTCTCAATTAGTGATTGGCATAACGTACTGATTATTGGTGTTTTCGGTTTATCTGGTGCTACCTATGCTGGTCAGTATACTCTTTATCAAAACCCTTATTAACAGAGTAAAGGAGTTGAATCACAAAAACGAAGCTTTGGCTTTAATAAATGGTGGCGAAAATAGTCATGTTGAATTCAAATCTACTTTACGATGGGACATAAGACTGGAAAAAAGAAATCCTGAAATTGAGGTTGCCGTACTTAAAACAATTGCAGCTTTTATAAATACGGATGGCGGAAATCTATTTATTGGTATTGATGATAATGGGGTAGCCTTAGGACTTGATAATGATTTCAAAACACTCAAGAAGAAAGACATTGATGGTTTTGAACAATACCTGATGCAGTTGATATCTCTAAAATTGGGCACCCATTTATGTACGGCTGTAAATGTATCTTTTTACAGATATGGAGAAAATGATGTGTGCTACATAGAAATAGACCCGGCCAAAACACCGGTCTATCTAAGTCAAGACGGGAGGTCACGGTTTTATATTAGAACCGGCAACGGAACGCGCGAACTCGATTTGCCCGAAGCCATCTTGCACTTAGGAAAAAAAAAGGCGCTTTATAATTAAGAAAAGCAAGTGTAAAGCCAATGGATATTTGCACATACAATGCACTAATAATAATATTAATTTTAAAAGATGTTACAGATTACAGACATAAAGAGCGAAAATGTGGTTACCACAAAGGCTAGCGGTAAACTCAACCAGTACGACTTTGAAAAAATACATCCGCTTATCCATAGTATTCTCGATAAGGGCTTAAAGGTTCGGTGGTATTTTGAGATGAACGATTTTCAAGGCTGGCATATAGAAGGGCTATGGAAAGATTTCACTAAAGATGTTGAACACGAAAAGGAGTATGAAAAAATAGCATTGGTCGGCGAAAAAAAGTGGCGAAAGTGGGCCACCCAATTTATGAAACCGTTTTGCAATGCCGAAATCAAATATTTTGGTCCAGACCAAAAACAGGAAGCCAAAATATGGATTGAAAGTAACTGATGATAGGGCATTGGATGATTAACTAAAGAATAACTAAAAAATAAACTGATATGGGATTTTTAAAACATTTATTTCGAGGCTTTCAAAACGGAGGCCATCATTCCCGCGGACATCATAATAAGCGCGGTTATGGCTATAGGGAAGATAGTTCAGATGCAAAGGTTATGATTCGTTGCACGGCCTGTGGTGAGAAAAATGAAGAGAGCGCAGCCTTTTGTAAAAAGTGCGGTTCACCTTTAGGCAAGTCCAAGTGTAGTAACTGTAACGAGAGTGTGCCAGTCGAGGCAAAATTTTGCCCTAATTGCGGTACTGAACGCATCAATAAATAACAACCGATGAAGTACTATATATTGATAATTCTATTTTTTGGTATTCTCAATGTGAACGCCCAAAAAATTTACAGGACCGAAGAAGGCCACGTTGAGATGATGGCAATGCTTGATAGTGTCCCCTTTAAGGCAGAAAGCCATAAATTGGCCTTATATCTTGATTATGATACCAAAATCGTGAATGGAGTACTCGACCTTAAAACGCTATCGACCAACAACCCTGAAATTAAAGCTATGCTGGCAGGGGAGGAAGACCCCTTAATGCTTCGGTTTACCGGTACGGTGCCTTCTGCTGATTTTTTGTCAAAACGGCACGACCCTATCGACTTTAATTGGCTGATAGATGTTACTTATCAAGGAAAAGCCTTTAAATCACAATTTAAAGCAACCATTACACATATTGAACAAGGTGTAAGTATGTCGTGTTTGATAAGTGCCAGAGGACAGGTTTTGGTGGCTGATACAGGCTTGGATTCCATCATAAAAGGTATCGATGATGCCATAGAAGTGCAGTTTGCACAAATGGTTTTAAAATTGGACAACCAGTAATTTAATAAAAAAAATATGGGAACTTGGAACGATATGCTATATCATAAAATATTCAATAGTACGGTAATATTGATGATAATCGTTACAGCCTCTTTGGGTATAGGAATGATGGGGTATCATTTTTTGTTGGGCTTAAGTTGGATAGATAGTTTTTTAAATGCCGCAATGATTCTTACGGGAATGGGACCATTAGACGAAGCAAATACCAATGCAGGTAAACTTTTTTCTGGGATTTATGCAATGTATTCTGGAATCGTCTTCCTTTCTGCCATTGCTATTTTCATCTATCCAATTATACAAAAAATAGGAAAGAAGTTTGAGCACCAGCATAAACAAGAATGAAAAGTATAAACGGAAATTACAAGCAAACAATTTTAAAACATAAAAATAAACAAACAAAATGCTCTTAAACAAACGGATATCCATCTGGTCCTTTCTTAAATACATTAAATATGACATTATATTTATTGTGTCTTATGCCATATCTATTGGTATTTTAGATCAATACGGTTTTTTGAGTAACATATCTGTACCAATTGCAATTACAGGGGTTTTTGGCACCGCTGTGGCTTTACTCCTTGGTTTTCGTACCAATCAAGCTTACGAGCGTTGGTGGGAAGCAAGAATTATTTGGGGAGCAATTGTAAACGATTCTAGAACACTCATAAGACAGTGCGTTTCTTTTTTTAACAGAACCCATGAAAACTATGGTCTAACGGTAAAGCAAATGACCCATCGTCAGATAATTTGGTGTTATGCCCTTGGCGAAGCATTAAGAAAATTGCCTAACTCAGATAGGATAAAGCAATATCTTGATACGAACAATATTGATGCTTTTAACCTGCCAAATGCATTACTTTCGGAACATTCTGAAACGCTATTAGCAGCAAAAGAAAACAATATGGTTAATGATTTTCAGCAAGTTCAAATAGATAGCACAATAGCTCGTTTGTGCGATTCTATGGGAAAATGTGAGCGTATAAAAAACACTATATTTCCTAAAGCCCATAGTTTGCTCATTCATACCATTATTTATGTATTTGCTACCATGCTTCCATTTGGGTTATCAGACCAATATTTGGCAGTAGAGATAGGTTTGACCATCGGTATCCCAATTATTTTTTTAGCTATTGAAAAAACATCAATTCTGATGCAAGACCCTTTCGAAAATCAACCCTTGGATACCCCAATGACAGATTTAGCAGAAACAATTGAAATTAATTTAAAGCAAATGATTGGAGAGAAGGATATTCCTTCAAAAGTAGAATCAGATAAATATTACGTTCTCTAAGAATACAAAATTTTATGATATGAAAAAAATAAAAATAAAAATACCTCTGATACTTCCCGAAGTACCTGATGAAAAAGACCAATGTGTAGAAAAGCTCATCACACAATTAAAAGGCAAAGAAGGACTTAATAAAGTACATGTAGCTGATGAAACCGACAATGGTGTACCGCAGCTCTGTTTTCACTATGATTCTGAGTTGATATCACTTGACCAGATTCAAAAACTAGCGGAGCAAACCGGAGCAAAAATTACAGAAAAGTTTGGTCATAAACTTATTGAAGTGGAAGGTATTAGGCATATACGACATGCCCGTAACATAGAGCGAAACCTACGGAGTAAAGAAGGAATTCTGGAAGCCGCTGTCTCAGGTTCCGGTATGATACGATTGGAATTTGATACCACTCAGACCAATGAGGCTGAAATACTCGAAGGCTTGCGAAAAGAAGGTTTGGACCTTTCAGATACTCAGGTTAGTGCAGAGCAGTATCTGAAACAAGACACTAAAATAAAACCTCAAAAAACTGATAAAGAGCATGATCATAAAACAGGTGAAGAAGACAATAATCATGAAGAGGGTAAAGATCACGATCACTCACATAGTGGGGTTTTTGGAAAAAATACGGAGCTTATTTTTTCCATTACCTGTGGGGTACTTCTCGGAATAGGCTTCGGGCTTTCTTATGTGGAATCCATCCCGGATTGGGTCAGTCTTACTTTGTACATAGGCGCTTACTTTTTCGGTGGTTTCTTTACTGCTAAAGAAGCGGTTCAAACTGTGGCCAAGGGCGGTTTTGAAATTGATTTTTTAATGCTTGTTGCTGCTATAGGTGCCGCCATTCTGGGAGAATGGGCAGAAGGTGCACTTTTATTGTTTTTATTCAGCTTGGGACATGCTATGGAACATTATGCAATGAACAAGGCAAGAAAAAGCATTGCTGCGCTTGCAGACCTTGCACCAAAAACAGCTTTGCTAAAAAAAGATGGCAAGACAGAAGAAGTCGGGATTGAAAAATTAAGTATAGGCGATATTATAGTGGTCAAGCCAAATAGTAAAATATCGGCTGACGGTGTCGTGGTCAATGGAAAAAGCAGCGTAAACCAAGCACCAATTACCGGAGAAAGTGTACCTGTAGACAAAATTTCCGTGGAAGATACGGGCAAGGATTATTCGGCAGACGATGATATCAAAGACGAAAATCGTGTATTCGCTGGAACTATCAACGGCAATAACACCTTGGAGATTAAGGTCATTAAAGAAGCAAAAGATTCTACGCTTTCTCGCTTGGTAAAATTGGTTAACGAGGCACAGACTCAAAAATCGCCTACACAATTGCTGACCGATAAATTCGAAAAATACTTCGTTCCATCGGTATTGATTTTGGTCGGTATTTTATTGTTTGCATTCTTAGTGATTGATGAACCTTTTAGTGAAAGTTTTTACCGTGCAATGGCGGTATTGGTCGCCGCAAGTCCCTGCGCATTGGCAATTTCAACACCAAGTGCCGTATTAAGTGGTGTTGCAAGAGCTGCAAAGGGTGGCGTACTCATAAAAGGCGGGCGACCGCTGGAAGATTTAGGAGTGATTACTGCCTTGGCTTTCGATAAAACAGGTACACTTACCGAAGGCAAGCCTAAACTTACCAAAGTAGTACCATTAGGGAATATTGAAGAAAATGAACTGTTAAAGATAGCCGTTGCTGTTGAAAACTTGAGCGACCATCCCTTGGCCAAAGCCGTGGTTCGTGACGGCAGGGAGCGTTTGGAAGGTATTGAAATTCCCGATGCATCAGATTTGGAAGCGGTTCTCGGAAAAGGGATTAAAGCATCCTTGGGAAATGACCAAATCTATGTTGGCAATCTTGACCTATATGAAGATTTGGACAGCGATAAACCATCCGAAGAAGTAACATCCAAAGTTAGAGAGTTGGAAGGTGGCGGAAATACCACGATGCTCATAAGAAGGAACAAAGAATATATCGGTATCATCGCCCTGATGGACACCCCAAGGGAAGCAGCCAAGGAAACACTGAAAAAATTAAAGGAAATCGGTATAAAGCGGATGATAATGCTAACCGGGGACAACCAAAAAGTTGCCGATGCTGTAGCCAAAGAAATTGGGCTGACCGATGCCTGGGGAAGTTTACTGCCCGAGGAGAAAGTGGAAGCAATTAAAAAATTAAAACAGGAAGAATCTAAAGTAGCGATGGTAGGTGATGGTGTGAACGATGCTCCAGCAATGGCTAACAGCACAGTGGGAATTGCCATGGGAGCAGCGGGCAGCGATGTCGCTCTTGAAACCGCAGATATTGCCCTTATGGCCGATAAATTGGAAACCCTGCCCTTTGCCATAGGCCTGAGCAGGAAGGCAAAAGCCATTATTAAGCAAAACCTTTGGGTCAGCCTTGGTATTGTTGCTCTACTTATTCCATCAACCATTATGGGTTGGGCAAGCATTGGTATTGCAGTCGTTATACACGAAGGCTCTACATTATTAGTGGTTTTTAATGCTTTAAGGCTTTTGGCTTATAAAAAGTAATAACCAAATTTAAATAAATGAATTAAAATTAAATACAATGAAAAACGAAAATAATTACTTCAAATTTTTTGGAATGATTGCAACCGCTATGGTAGCAATGTACTTTTTGATGTACACCAACTCTTATCAAATCATTGACCATTTTTGGTTTAGTGAAACAAGGCTTTTTATGACATTCATTATGGCTGGATCTATGATTATCATTATGCTGTTGTTTATGTTAAATATGTACAAAAAGCGTAGTGTCAATTTTACTGTCATTTTACTGGGTATTTTGCTAATTGCTGGAGGAATCGGATTAGTAAGAACACAAGTCACAGTTACTGGTGTTGACTACATGGAAGGAATGATCCCACATCATTCTATTGCTATTCTTACAAGTGATCGTGCACAAATTAAGGATGTACGAGTAAGAAAATTAGCCGATGAAATTATTAAAGCACAACGTAGGGAAATTATGGAAATGCAATGGTTGATAAATGATATAAGAAAAAATGGTTTGGTAGAAACAGAAGATGAAATGAAAAACAGATCGTTGCCTAAGTTTGAAGGTTCTCTTGAAAAAGAAACACGAAATCTGACAGAGTAGGAGGCTACGGCATTAACTAAACGCAAAAAGTATGACAGAACTAAAAAAATCGTTGGGAACCCTTAGACTCACTTTCTACGGTGTCGGCACCATTGTAGGGGCAGGCATCTATACCGTCATTGGCGCAGCTGCTGGCCAGGCAGGCACAGACCTTTGGTTGAGTTTTATTTTTGCTGCAATTGCAGCTGGTGTTTCTGCAATGTCGTATGCAGAATTGTCCTCTAGCTATCCTAATGCTGGTGCAGAATTTATTTTTGTGCGGAAAGCCTTTCCTAAAATTGACATTCCATCTTTTCTGACAGGTTGGACAATTGCGTTTCACAGTTCGGCCACCATCGCCGCGGTGCTACTTGCTTTTTCAGGTTATTTCAATACATTTTTTAGCGTACCCTCTCTTTTGATTAGTTATGGCATTTTAATATTGCTCTCATTGTTAAGTATTACTGGCATTAAAAAATCATCTACAGCAAATATTATAATGGTCTGCATTCAACTATTGGGGTTGTTGCTATTGATAGTGTTTGGACTTATGGAAACTGGTCCACCCAAGGCAGAGTTTTTTAAAGTAGAATCAATTTCCGGAACTTTGGCGGCTACGGCTACATTATTCTTTATATATACAGGATTTGAACATATGGCAGCTTTGGGTTCCGAGGTAAAGAATCCGGGCAAGACCATTCCCCGTGCCTTTTTATTGACGATGGTGTTTACGACCATTATCTATTTGCTCATATCATTTACGGTACTTAACATAAGCGACCCGTCAGAATTGGCAAAAGTGGATTCGCCACTTTCTCTTGCGGCATCCAATCTCAACGGTTGGTTGCCTGTTGTTTTGGCGGTTGCAGCCCTTTTTGCCACAGCCAATGCGGCCTTTAGCGGAATTATTTCCATAAGCAGGCTACTTTTTGGAATGGCAAGCGTGGGCGAACTTCCAAAATTAATGACCAAGACCAATGCGCAAAAAGTACCGTGGGTTACAACCATTTTGGTTATGGCGGCAGTTGCGGGATTTATATTGTTGGGAGATATTAAAATCGTAGCGGGAATGTCATCATTAGGTGCACTACTAGTTTTTGTCGCAGTGAATATTGCCCTTATCGTATTGCGTTTCAAAGCACCCGATAAAGGCAGGCCTTTCAAAGTACCTTTATCTATTGGAAAAGTACCGATACTGCCAATTTTAGCGATACTCATTAGCCTGTCTTTGGTAATTCAATTTGACTGGCAAGTATATGCCACGTTTGTGGGAGTCATTTTAGTGGGCATTGTATTAGATTATTTTTTGGATAAAAAACCGAAAAAGAACATAGATGCTGAAAAAGAAAAGGAATTATTTAACCATTAATAGAGTGTTTGAACTGAATGTTCGAAGATTTTAAAACAGAACTCAATGACCTAAATCCTAGAGTTCGTGAAAAAGCTTTGGAAATTACCAAAGAACTTGTCGAAAAGAAGCGAATTTCGGCAGAAGAAGCCATACAAAAAGCTATTATAAGGGCAGGAGAATGGTTTTATGATTTGGAGGGATAGAAATCACATGTACTTCCATTACACTTATGAATTTAATTAATTAAAAATTGAAATTATGATACATTTATTAGAAACAAAGAAAGAAAACCTAATCGCCGTAAAATTAGAGGATAAAATCTCGAAAAGTGATATTGAAAAGTTACATCCACTAATACATAGCATTGCCGAAAAAGGAAACAAAGTAGATTTTTACCTTGAAATGAATGACTTCCACGGCTATGATTTGCAGGGCTTTTGGGCAGATATGAAAGTAGATGCTTCGCATATTTCAGATTATGGAAAAATGGCTTTCGTGGGCAAAAAGAAATGGCAAGAATGGGTAGCCAAAACAACTAATATTTTTACAGATTCGGAAGTAAAGTATTTTAATTTAACAGATAAAGATAATGCATTAGAATGGATCAGTCAGTAAATAGCAATTCTACGCTGACATATATAAAACAAACGGCAAGTAAGTTTTTAGATAGAGAAACCTCCGGAGGCTTGTTTCTAATTGCAGCTACTGTATTTGCTTTAATAGTTGGAAATTCTGCGTGGGCTGATGCTTATCATCATTACCTCAAAGATGATTTTTTATTTGAAATTTCAAATCATTTTACTTTTAGCTTAACCATAGAAGAGTGGATTAATGATGGCTTGATGGCTATATTTTTTTTAGTAGCCGGCTTGGAATTAAAGCGAGAAATTATGGTGGGAGAGCTATCGACATTTAGGAAAGCATCTATGCCACTACTTGCTGCACTTGGAGGTATGGTTGTCCCTGCACTTATATTTGTAAGTTTTAATGCAGGTGCCGAAAGCTCAGTTGGTTGGGGTATTCCGATGGCGACCGACATAGCCTATTCATTGGGTATTATTGGGTTACTAGGTAAAAGAGTTCCCACGCAGCTCAAAATTTTTTTAGTGGCACTTGCTATTGCAGATGATTTGGGAGCTATACTAATTATTGCCTTGTTTTACAGTAATGAAATTAGTTGGATATTTCTTGCTTCAGGGCTTGGCATATTTGTGTTATTATTGTTGTGTAATCGTTTTGGTTTGAAAAGTCTAATTTGGTATATTGTGGGTGGTTTGGCTTTGTGGTATTGCTTTCTCAATTCAGGGGTTCACCCTACTATAGCTGGAGTTCTTTTCGCCATCACAATTCCCGTAAAACCTAAATTGGACAGCAAAATTCTTAAAAAGCGTACAGCCATAAATATCATAGAACTGGAGAAAACAGATATTGAGAATCGGAATCCGATGCAAGATATTAGTCAAAGAAAAATACTAAAAGCTTTGCAAGTGGATACAGAGAACTCTAGACCTCCGCTTTTAAAATTAGAGAATGCCTTAATTGATTTTAACGCCTTTTTTATTATCCCAATCTTTGCCATTGCTAACGCTGGTGTGAAATTAGATGTTAGTATTTTAGAGGTAATTTCAAGTTCACTTGGATTAGGTATATTATTAGGTTTAGCAATAGGAAAAGTAATAGGAATAAGCCTTTTTGCATTTATTGGTAAGCAGTTGGGTGTTGCTGAATTACACACATCTTTGAGGTGGGGGCATATCGTTGGCATGGGTATGATAGCAGGGATCGGTTTTACTATGTCGCTCTTTATTACCAATCTTGCTTTTGCGAACTCTGAATTAATAAAAGTTTCGAAAATCAGTATTTTAATTGCTTCTTTAATAGCTGCAATAATAGGAGTTATAATTTTGCTATTGACCAAAAAAAGAAGTTAAAAATGAAAAGATCAACGTTTAAAATATCCCAAATGGATTGCCCGTCCGAAGAACAAATGATACGGATGAAATTGTCAGAGTTAAATGGAATTCATCAACTTGAATTTGATATTCCCAATAGGAAACTGACCATAGTTAATGAAACAGATTCTAAGTTAATTCTTGATGCTTTAGAAGATTTAAAACTCAATACCACTTTAATTTCTGAAGAATCAATTAAAGATTATGTAGCTGAAAAATCAACCAATGCGAATGAGCGTAAAATGTTGTGGGCAGTTCTCATTATCAATTTCACCTTCTTTTTGATTGAATTGATCTATGGCTGGCTTTCAGATTCAATGGGGTTAATCGCTGATTCATTAGATATGCTTGCTGATTCTTTGGTTTATATTTTGAGTCTGATGGCAGTTGGTGCAGCCATAGCCAAAAAGAAAAAAGTAGCTCGTTTAAGTGGATATTTTCAAATGGCTTTAGCAGTTTTAGGTTTAGCTGAATTAATAAGAAGAGTTTTCGGAACGTCTGAAATTCCTGAGTTTCAGAACATGATTATCATTTCAATTTTAGCCCTAATCGCCAATTCTGTTTCCCTTTTCCTCATTCAAAGAGCGAAAAGCAAAGAAGCCCACATGCAAGCCTCAGCAATTTTTACCTCTAATGACATTATAATTAATAGCGGAGTTATTGTCGCAGGAGTTTTAGTTTACTTTACACAAAGTAAATACCCTGACTTAGTAATTGGTTTAATCATTTTTGGAATTGTAGTAAGGGGTGCAATTAGGATATTGAAATTGGGGAGGTAAGTGTTTCTAAAACTTTTCCAAAGAAATGCAAACTTTGGAAAAGTTTGCATTTCTTTAAATCTTCACTGACCTTAATCTCAAAGAATTTAGAATTACGGATACAGAACTAAAACTCATTGCTAAAGCAGCAATCATAGGAGACAACAATAGGCCAAATATTGGAAATAAAACTCCTGCCGCAATAGGGATTCCTAAAGTGTTGTAAGCCAATGCAAAAAATAAGTTTTGTTTGATATTTTTCATTACTCCATCACTTAAATTTCGAGCTTTTACAATTCCGTGTAAATCTCCTTTAACCAAAGTAATCATGGCACTTTCGATGGCGACATCGGTTCCCGTTCCCATCGCAATTCCTACGTCACTTTTGGCCAAAGCAGGGGCATCGTTAATTCCATCTCCTGCCATCGCAACTACTTTTCCTGCTTTTTGTAATTTCTCTACCTCTTGCAATTTATTTTCAGGTAACATGCCGGCTTTAAAATCTTCAAGGTTTAATTCCTTTGCTACTGCTTGAGCAGTATCGTGATTGTCGCCTGTTAGCATGATCACAGCAATTCCTTTTTCTTGAAGCTCCTTAATTGCTTTAGCACTCGTTTCTTTTATCTTGTCACCAATGACAACAAAACCGGCAACTTCATTACCAATAGATAAATAAGAAACGGTCTTGCCCTGCTTTTGAAATGAATTGGCTTCTTTTTCCATTTCTGAAGTCAAAGAGGCATTCGCATATTGCATCATTTTGGCATTTCCTATGCCTACTTTTTTAGAGTTAACATTTCCTTCAACTCCTTTACCTGTAACAGCGTTGAAGTTCTCTGCTTTTATTATTTCAGTGTTTTGTTCCTTGCCATATTTAACGGTAGCTTCCGCCAATGGATGTTCACTCATCGTATTCAAAGAAATGATGTACTGAAGGACTTCCTTTTCAGAATAAGTATTTCCGAACACTCCAATTTTTTCAACGGTAGGCTTTCCCTCTGTTATGGTTCCAGTTTTATCTACAATCATGGTGTCTACTTTGTCCATTTTTTCTAACGCCTCCGCATTTTTTATCAGCACGCCATTTTGCGCACCTTTACCAACGCCAACCATTATAGACATTGGGGTAGCCAAACCCAGCGCACAAGGGCAAGCAATAATAAGCACTGCAATTGCATTGACAAAAGCGTAAACATAAACTGGCTCGGGACCAAAAACTGCCCAAACAACAAAGGTTAGTATAGATACGATAACTACTACGGGTACAAAGTAACCGGATAGCGTGTCTGCTAGTTTTTGAATCGGAGCACGACTGCGGCTGGCATCATTTACCATTTGAATGATTTGAGAAAGCAGCGTGTCTGATCCTACCTTTTCGGCTTTCATCAAAAAAGATTGATTTCCATTGATTGTTCCACTATTTACTTTATCGCCCTCTCTTTTATTTACTGGCAGTGGCTCTCCCGTAATCATTGACTCATCCACGGTAGTACTTCCTTCAGTGATAACTCCATCAACTGGAATTTTGTCTCCTGGTTTAACTTTAAGAAGGTCATTTAACTTAATCTCATCAATAGAAACCTCTACTTCAACCCCATCTTTTACAACGATGGCTTTGTTCGGAGCAAGTTTTAATAATTCCTTCACAGCTGAATTGGTTTTGCTGTGAGCCCTTGCTTCCAGTAATTGGCCCAATAGTACCAGCGTAAGAATAACTGTGGCTGCTTCAAAATATACATGTACGGCACCCGATTCTGTTTTAAATTGATCGGGGAAAAAATCAGGAAATAACATTCCAAATACACTAAATATCCAGGCTGCACCTGCGCCAATACCAATTAAGGTAAACATATTTAGATTCCATGTTTTGATGCTTTTGTAGGCACGTTCAAAAAACATCCAAGTCGCATAAAATACCACAGGGATGGAAAGTCCAAATTGTATCCAATTCCAATATTTCTGTCCCAACAAGGAATAGAGTGGGTTGTTTGGAATCATTTCACTCATTGCAACTATGAATATGGGTAAGGTAAACGCAACAGCAATCCAAAACTTTCGCAACAGTTTCTTAAACGTTTTTTCTTCCGAAGAAAGGTCTGCTTCCATAGGAACTAAGTCCATGCCGCAAATGGGGCAATCTCCTGATTTGTCTTTAACTATTTCAGGATGCATGGGGCAAGTCCATTGCTCAGCGCTAGAAGCACCTATACTTTGTTCTTCCACCAAATCCATTCCACATACGGGACAGTCGCCTGGTTTGTCGTAAGTTTTTTCTCCTTCACAATGCATGGGACAGTAAAATGTTCCTGTACCGTCTCCAGTAGGTTTATTTTGTTTTTTTTTAGTTGTGGTGGGTATTTCTCCTTGTTTATGAATGCTATACCTTCCACCATCTTTCTTTAATGCTTCCTGAAATGTTTCAATGGAAATGTGTTTTGCCATTTCGATGGTCGCTTCTGATTTTGCTAAATCAACTGATGCAGAAGAAACTCCATCAACCTTAGAGAGTATTTCTTCCACATGACTTCTGCAACCGTTACAAGTCATTCCGTGTATGCTATATGTGTGTGACATGGGTGGTAATATTTTGTACAAAGTTTGTAAGATTTAGTAGAACAAGTATTATGTAATTTTGAAGAAAACTTACAAGATTTAGATTCTAATATATAGTTTACACTTCTTTAACTTCTCAATATCTAAAACCTCAAAATAGTTTCTTCCATAATTAATAATACCCTCTGCCTTTAATTTAGATAAATAAAGCGATACGGATTGTCTGGCACATTGTAAGTATTTAGAGATCTCTAAATGTGTCATGTGTAGAATAATTTTTTGAGAGTGATTTGAAGTTTGATTCCCTGTTATAATTAGCTCCAAAAGGAACAGTTTTATTCGTTCTGGGATTTCTGTTTTAGAATGAAGGATACTGTACTTTTTCTCAAAGTTGCATAAACTGTCTATAAGCTGTCCCCTAATGGTCTGGTGGAATTGAGGGTTACTCATTAGTATCTTATAGAATAATTCCTTGCTAATTTTTGAATAGGAAACTTTCGTGGCCGTTTTTGCAAATTGGTGGTTTCCATTCATTAGAATTAGTGATTCAATGCCTAGAAATAAGGGTTTCATGGTAAGTTGATGGGTGAATTCATTTGATCTTCCTAAGTTCTTCCCTAGAATTATTGTTCCTTTACTAATGAAGTATATGTGCTTTATCCGACAATCATCTTTGTACAAAAACTCTTTTGGGAGTGCACTTTCATGTGACATATCGTCCAATAGTAACTTCTTTTCAACTACTGTAAGGTGGTTAAATAAAGGATGTTCTGTAATTTTTTTATATTGATTCTGCATAAATAATAGTCTACTACTACTCAGATTGTTTTACTCTAAAATTGTGGAGGTTAAACATGTGTAGGCATAGGTATTCCATGCTTACACTTATAATTGAAAAATCAAACTTGAAGTGATTGCAGAACTACTCGTCTAAAGGAAGAAAAGAGGATTAGGTTAGGTGGTGGCCTAATTTGATGAATAAACGACTTTATTGAAAGAATAGAAGGCGACTCCACTTCAAATAAGGAGTATATTTTGACACTTGTTATGGGTAAAGTTAGATTCGAAGAAACTAGATTAACTTTTAGTCCTGATAGGAATATACTTGAATTTTCTACACAACATTTTTCTTTGTCATTGGAGTTTTTCGGCTCATCATCAGCAGTGTGATGATCAGAACTTCCATGATTATGTGCAGAATGTGGGTGTTGTATATGTGTAATTGAATGAATTATATTAATAAGTGTACAGCCAACAGAGATTAGCTGTACTCCCATAAATGAGAACAGTAGAAAAGAAACGCATACTTGTTTTCTAATTGCTAACATTACAGATTGTCAAGATTTTGAAAGTTATAATCTTTTATTTTTTTAAACTCAGAAGGGGTAATTCCAGTTTCTTTTTTGAACTGAGTAGAGAGGTAAGCGGAGCTGCTATAATTCATTTCAAAAGCTATTTCTGCTAATGATTTATCATCGTTAAAAATCAATTCTTTGATTCTCTCGATTTTTTGCTTGGTAATGTATTTTTCGATGGTGATGCCTTCTGATTCTGAAAATAAACGACTTAAATGGTTGTAGTTGTGCTTTGTTTTTTCAGCTAAATAATCAGAAAAGTTGATTTTTAATTCATTCTCACTATAATGGATTTTATGAATTATCAAACTTTTAATTTGTTTAATGATTACTGAATTTTCAGATTCAAGTAATTCAAAGCCAATTTCTTTTAATTGAGTGGCTAGGTTATTCTTTTGAACGTCAGTTATAGGATTTATAGTTTCTACCAGACCTAATTCCAATGTGGAATATGGAATGTCTAATTTTTCCAAAATTGCTTGTACCGCCGATTTACATCTAGGGCAGACCATATTTTTAATATGAATAATATTTTCCAAAATAATATACTTTGATTTAGTGGAAACGTAATTTGATTACTTTTCAAAGATGAAAAGTATACTCTTCTATAATGGTTTCATTAATAGTAGAATAGTTTGTTAAAATAGCTTCTATTGTATAGGATTTACAATAGAAATGATTGAATTAGAACGGAAATGTCACAGATATTGAGGGGAGGGATATATCTCGTAGTTTTGACTACTAGAGCTTTTTCTGTTGCTAGTAGTAATATTGGGAAATTCAGTTTTGCAATTAAAATTTCATTTTTTTTATTCTCCTTATTAGTAATATCTTGTGAAGAAACGTGCTCTTCCCCTTCAATCAAAAAGTTACGATCTGAGCAACAAGACATTTTAGCTTCGTTGCAAATTCTATCTTTTGTCATGGCGCAAGCATCAGCTTCACCAAATAATTTCACATTAATTAATTGATCACAGCAATAGTGGGCACTCAAGTTAAAACTAAGAGAACTTATTAAAATAATGAAAGACATTAAGACTGCAAATATTCTTGTCATGAATATAAAAGTATAAAATATATTTTATAATAGCTCTTATATTTGATTTTTTGCTGTGTTCAACCCATAAATACAACACATCTATTTTTTAATACTTCAATAGTGCTAAGATAAACAAACTTCCTAACCGGTCTTTTATTGAATGATCATTCTTTTTTTTGATGTAATTATCACTTATAATTGGTAATGTTCCTGATTATCTGTTTTATGCTTTTGTGGAACTATGTTGTTGAAATATAGATGAATTTTAATTGGACTATGAAATTTTTAATTGGCATAATCATACAAGAAAAGTTAAAATTAGCTCTTAAATACTTTCAAAATACGTTAAGCTGCGGTAAGTGTTTTAGATTTTCTGATGAGTTTTAAAACTAATCACTCTTTCCTGCTTTTATAATACTTTCTATAATGAATTAACAATAAACCAAATCTATTTATTTACATGAAATCAATTTTCACGAAAGAACGAGTTGCCGCCTATAATATTCATAGGAGTACAGTAGAAAACTTTCTTATCTTAATAACGATTGAAGAAGGAGGAATTGGGGTAGAGGTTAAGAATGAGTCGATTGCTAATATGGAGGCCTAAGGATCTCTAGAAATACAGAATATCTTAAAGTCGGATATAGGATTCATCGCTAAAGGAGACAATTTGCTAGATGCTAAAAAGATAATGGATTCCAATAAATTGATTCAAGATGTTTTAGTAACTGAGAATAGGAGGAAGGAAGAGCCAGTTATCAGGTGGATTTCCAACGTAATAATTGCTCATAAATCTAAACTTTAACTATATGACATTGACTCCAGAGCAAAAAGTTCACTTGTTACAAAAAATTAATGAAAAAGTGAATATTCCTCTTTTGGGAGAAGAAGCTGAGAAAAAATTCTTTTTAAGAATCATAGATCGAATCATAGAAAAGTTAGAGGAAAAACTATCCGATGACCTGCTAAATTACCTGAATGACATTTCAATGGGATTTATTTTAGGAGATAAAAAGGAAATGAAAGAAGCAATTAATTCTACGGTAATGTTTTTAAATAAAGAAATAAACCTTCCATTGTTGAATGAGAAAAAGGGAGAGGAGCTTTTTAGAATAGTTGTAGAAGTGCTATTTGTGGCGATGAAAAAAGGGGAAAAATTATAATACTAATGTAATAATGAAAAGTATCCCCAAAAAGGAATATAAAAAGTGCTAAAAGAGTACCTTGGTGATGCATTTTAAAGTGATTTATTAAATCCAACACTATGCGCTTATGCAGAGGTACAAAATTTATTAATAAAAGAAGATACCCAATTGGCTGTAACTACTGCTGATTATTTAATGGAGGTGATTTCTGAATAGTGGAAATTGCATTCAAACGGTAAATGATAAAACATAGATAGGCACATTATTATAAATAAAGTATAGCAGAACTAAGTTTAAAAAAATAGAGAATAAAAATAGACTTAACCAACGTAAAAATTTTCAAAACATGACAACCCATAATTTTTCTAACGATTTACTTTTTCAATATAAAAATGCGTCATTTCTTCCATTGGGAATGCCTTATCAAGAACTAGATGATTACTCCCGTTCTCAACTTTATAGAAAGGTAAAACACCAACATTTTGGAAAACTAGATTCAATTTGGGGAACCTTAGGCTGGCTTAAAAATAAGAAGTTTAATCTTATAGGAAATGTGACTTATTCTGAAAATGGAAACTTAAATTCAAAA